>CP046180.1:900000-1162547 GCA_014075295.1 Candidatus Mycalebacterium zealandia | reverse complement strand
ACGCCCGTTCCATGCGAACGGTCTTCCGTTTTCAATAATGGATTTTGACATCCATGCCGTTTCAATTTCGTCATCCCAGAAACCGGCATTTCCAAGCCCCGCAAACGACATATACACCGCAATTGCGGCAACAATCCATATTCCGATTTCGCTTCTTGATTTCCGCGCGCCCATTTTTGTTGTCAGCCGACTTTCATTTCCATCACAAGCGCGTCTCTTCCGCTGCCCTGATAGTAGTTTTTGCGCACGGCGACCCGTCTAAAGCCGAATTCACAATACAGCATAATCGCCTCTTTGTTGTCAGTTGCCACTTCAAGCGAGATGGTTCCGCTTTTCAGACACTCCAGCGCGTCCCGCAGAAGCAGTTTCGCAAGACCTTTTCTTCTGTGAACCGGATGGACGGCGATTTTGAAGATTTCCATCGCGTCAATGAAAATGCGCGAAAAGCAGTAGGCGATAACGCCGCCGCGAGCGTCTCTCACAATAGTGGCGCGCCGCGCCGCGCCGCCCGAAAGCTCCTCCTCAAACACCTTGAGGGGCCATGCATCCCGGTCAAAACATATTTTTTCCATCTCAACGATGGAGCCCACGTCTTCTTTCCGCGCTTTTTCAACCATTTGCGCTTTGCAGTTTTGCCGCTTTCCTGATGAGCGGCTTCATTATCTCCACCGCCGCGGATGAGATGACCGTTCCGGGTCCGAATATGTGCGAAACACCGGCTTTTTCGAGAAATCCGTAGTCTTTTCGCGGTATCACTCCGCCCGCCACCACAACTATGTCTTCGCGGTTGTATTCGCGCAGTTTGGACACTATGCGGGGTATCAGTGTTTTGTGTCCGGCGGCGAGGCTTGATATGCCGACTATGTGCGCGTCTTCATCAAGCGCCTGCCTCGCGACCTCTTCGGGAGTGCTGAAAAGAGGACCTATGCCGACCTCAAACCCCATGTCTGAAAAACTTGTCGCAATTACCTTCGCGCCCCTGTCGTGTCCGTCTTGTCCGGTTTTCGCGATGAGGATTCTGGGGCGCCGTCCTTCAATTTTTTCAAACTCCCCGGTGAGTTCGCACGCCTGCGCGAAAGAGTCGTTATCCGCCGTTATTTCTGATGAATAAACGCCTGAAATTGTGCGCGTAACGGGTTTGTAACGCCCGCAAACCTTTTCGCACGCATCAGAGATTTCTCCGAGGGTGGCTCTCAACTCGGCCGCCTCAACGGCGAGCGCGAGCAGGTTGCCGCGTCCCGTTTTCGCGCACTTTGTGATTTTTTCAAGCGCGGCTTTGACGGCTTTTGAGTTCCGCTCCTTTTTGACCTTCTCAATGTTTTTTATCTGCGCGCGGCGGACTTGCGTGTTGTCAATTTCAAGCAATTCAATCTGGTCGTCGTCTTTTTGCGCGAACTTGTTTACGCCCACGATGGTTTCGCGCCGCGAATCTATTCTCGCCTGTTTTTTCGCGGCGGCTTCCTCTATTCTCATCTTCGGAATGCCCGTTTCAATCGCCTCCGCCATTCCGCCGAGTTTCTCAACCTCTTCAATCAAAACCCACGCCTTGCGCGCGATGGCGTCTGTGAGCCACTCAACATAGAAAGAGCCGCCCCACGGGTCTATAGCCCTGCGCACTTCGGTTTCCTCCTGTATGTAGAGCTGGGTGTTGCGCGCTATTCTCGCGGAAAAATCGGTCGGTAGCGCGATTGCCTCGTCAAGCGCGTTTGTATGGAGCGACTGCGTTCCGCCCATCACCGCCGCGATTGCTTCGGTGCAGGTGCGAACAATATTGTTGTAGGGAAACTGCTCGGTCAAACTCCATCCGGAAGTCTGGCAGTGAGTTCTGAGCGCGAGCGATTTCGGGTTTTCGGGTTTGAAGCCACTCATAAGTTTCGCCCAGAGCATACGTCCCGCTCTCATCTTCGCTATCTCCATAAAGTGATTCATTCCAATTCCCCAGAAAAACGAAATTCGCGGCGCGAAGTCATCAACATTCAGACCGGCTTTGATGCCCGTGCGCACGTAGTCAACACCGTCCGCCAGAGTGTAGGCGAGTTCAATATCGGCGGTCGCGCCCGCTTCCTGCATATGGTAGCCGCTCACGCTTATTGAGTTGAATCTGGGCATTTTTTTAGAGGTGTATTTGAAGATGTCCGCAATGATTCTCATTGAGAATTCCGGCGGGTAGATATATGTGTTTCTGACCATAAACTCTTTGAGGATGTCGTTTTGAATGGTGCCGCTGAGTTTGCTCTCGTCCGCTCCCTGTTCCCGCGCCGCCACAATGTAGAATGCCATAACGGGCAGAACCGCGCCGTTCATCGTCATTGAAACCGATATTTCATCAAGAGGTATGCCGTCAAAAAGTTTTTTCATATCAAGCACTGAATCCACTGCGACTCCGGCTTTGCCCACGTCCCCGACCACTCTTTCGTGGTCCGAGTCGTATCCCCGGTGTGTCGGCAAATCAAACGCGACTGAAAGCCCTTTCTGCCCGGACGCGAGGTTTTTTCTGTAAAACCTGTTTGATTCGTCCGCCGTTGAAAATCCCGCGTATTGCCTCACCGTCCACGGGCGCGAGGCATACATTGTGGAGTAGGGTCCTCTCAAAAACGGCGGCGCGCCCGCGGCGGCTCCGTTTGTGTGGGACAGGCGGGACGAGTCTTTTTCAGTGAAAATGCTTTTGACCGCTATGCCTTCGGGCGTTTCCCAGTCTTTTCCGTTCGCTTTTCCTTTGGCGGATTTTTTTGAAACCCCTTTGGAACCGCGCAGTTTGATTGATGAGAAGTCAGGGCGTTTCATCACTTTCCAGCCCCTCCGATTCCGATGGCTTTCTGTGTTTTTTTCAAGGTCTCAAGGATGTTTGAGCGGACGTGTATGAATTCGTCCACTCCCGCTTTTTCACATGCCCGCCTGTCTGTTTCCTCAAGGTTTCCCGCGACTGCAACAAGGGCGTTTTTCTTTTTTCTTTTCAACGCACGCGCAAACGGCGGAACAAAATCCGCATAGGTGCTGTTTTGTGAGCAGACAACGAAAACATCGGCGTGGCTTTTCACCGCGGCGGCAGAAGCGCTCCGGGGAGAGGAGAACACTCCGCCGTTTATGATTTCAAAACCCGCCGCCGCGAAGAAGTTGGTTGAGAAAACCGCCCTCGCGCTGCGCATCGCGGGGTCTCCGGTCTGAACCAGAAAAACGGACGGAAACTTCGCCTTTTTCCCGCGCGAGCTCCGCTCGGTTTCGGCTCTCAAAATCTCAAACTCTCCGCCCGCGCCTCGGGGTTTGGCCTTTATCCTGTCCGCTACGCGCTCATTCTCAATGGGATATCTATTCACGCCTATGAGAGATTCTTTTCCCTCCGCGATTTGCCGCGCCCTTTCTTTCGCGCTGTCGCGAAGCCGTTTTTTTATAAATCCGTCCGCGAGGCATTTGGCAAATCCGCCGCGCTTCTCAATATCAAGAAACAGATTCAAAACCGCGTCCGCGAGTTTGTCCGTCAGCGCGTCAACGTAATACGAGCCCGCGCACGGGTCGGCAACCCTGTGAAGTCCGCATTCCTCTTTAAGTATGAGTTGGGTGTTGCGCGCCACCGTTTGGGACTTCTCCGCGTTGCGGTATCTGCCGTCAAAAGCCGGTATTGAAAGCGAATTGCATCCGCCCACAATCGCCGCCATTGCTTCGCCGGTCGCTCGAAGTATGTTCACTTCCGGATCGCAAACGGACTTGTTGAGCACCGACGCCGAAACGTGAATTTTCATCCGCCCGTTCGTTCGTGCGTCAAAACGCTCAACGATGTGCGCCCAAACCGCGCGCGCGGCGCGGAGTTTCGCTATCTCCATAAAGAAAACCGAGCCCACGGAGAAATGAAAAACCATGGATTTCGCGGCAACCCGGGCGGGCACGCCGTGTTTGCCGAGAGCGACAAGATATTCCGCGCCGAGAGCGAGGGCAAACGCCGCTTCCTCGGCAGCGGTCGCGCCGGAGTTGTGGAACTCCGCGCCGTTCACTCCAACGCAGCCGTAGCTGCTTGTGCGTTTGTCAAACCGTTTGATGAGTTTCGCGAGCCGTTTTGTTTCGTCCGTTTCGCCTGCGCCGATTGGGTCGCAAAGGAAAAATCCCGTGAGGTCGGCGGACGATACGGATTTTTCAAACAATTCCGCCTGCCTGACCGAACCGCGCGCGGGCGCGAAACAGACTCCCGTTTTTGCGAGGTCCGTTTCCGAGAGAATCTTCGCGAAGTCTTTCGCGGTTCGGACCTTCGGGTTTCTGAATAAAATCCAGTCCGCTCCGCCTTCCACTCCCTTTGCCGCCATTGTGGCGGCGCGCGGCGCGGAAAGGGGGGGGATGTCCTCACATATTTTCCACTCGGACAGTTCGCGTGTGAACGGAAAACTGCCGGGCGCCGGAGCGGGGGAAAGTTTCAGATTTTTTGTCTGTGCGGCGGAGTAGAACGGATCAACGGAAATTTCGCCTCCGGGCTTCCAGACAAGTTTTTTCTCATAGTCCGCGCCTTTGAGGTCTTTCTCTATGGAGCGTTTCCATTGCCCGGCTGACACCGGAGGAAAGTTTCCAAAGAACTTTTTCCCTCTTGCCTTTGCGTTTCGCGAAAACTGTTTCATAGCGTTTAAACATAAATATAGCGGTTTTGTTTTGCAAAAAAACGGAGCGGTAATTTCTATTCTTGACATTGAAGGTCTTCAATATAGACTTTGCCGCTGTTACGCCAGAGAACGGAGGGATGAATATGTTTGAGAAGCGGTTTCAATGTTTGCTTGTGTTTGTTTTAACAGCGTTGCCGACTGCGGCGTTTGCCGATTCGGTAAACCCCGCAATGACCACATCGGGAACGGTCGCCTTTATCAGTTCTTTTTCAATCATAGTCAGGGAATCGCTTGAAGCCGTTTTTATTATAGTCGCGATGATTTCCGCCCTTTACGCGATGAATGCGCGGGATTCGGTCAAGTATGTGCATTTTGGCTGGATTGCGGCGATTGCCGCCGGTCTGGTAACGTGGTGGGCGAGCGTTACAGTGATAAGAATTTCAGGCGCACAGGCGGAAATAATAGAAGGTGTAACCTCTTTGCTTGCCGCGCTGGTACTGTTTTATGTCAGTTACTGGCTCATATCAAAAATTGAAGTTGAGAAGTGGAAGCAATACATAGACTCCAAAATTAAAGAGGCGATGAGCGCGAAAAGCATGATGGCGATAATGGGAGTTTCCTTTCTTGCCGTTTACCGCGAGGCGCTTGAAACCGTACTTTTCTATCAGGCGCTTCTTTTTCAAGCCGAAGCGTTCAGAAGTTTTGTGATGTGGGGGCTTATCATAGGGGTTGCGTCGGTCGTAGTTTTGTCGCTCGCGATATTCAAACTTTCCGTGCGTCTGCCCGTTCAATACATGTTTTCAGTTACCGGTCTCGTCCTTTACGGATTGAGTTTCATACTTGTTGGCAAGGGAATTCACGAGTTGCAGGAAGTTGGAATTATATCGGAGACGGTCGCGAGTTTTGTTCCGCGTTTGAGCACGCTGGGTATCTATCCAACTTATGAAACCGTTGTGCCGCAGGTGTTTGTGGCGGCCGCAATTGTGTTCGCCGCGGTGAAAGTTTCTTTCGTTATTTCGGACTCGCGCGCCAAACGCACTTAACCGCTTCCATTAACGGATTTTGATAAATGGGTCTGATTGAAGACGCAGTTTCCGCAATAACTCCTCCCGACCGTGTCATTTACGACAAGGCGCTTAAGAGGTGCGATTCACTAATCAAGCCTCCGGGCAGTCTCGGAATTCTTGAAGACATTGCCGCAAGAATGGCGGCAATTTCGGGGGAACCCCGTCCGAGGGTTGGCAAAAAAGCGGTTGTAGTTTTTGCCGCCGATCACGGAGTCGCCGCCGAGGGCGTGAGTGCGTTTCCCAAAGAGGTTACGCGGCAGATGGTTCAAAACTTTCTTGATGGCGGCGCGGCGGTGAATGTTCTTGCCCGCGGGGCTGGCGCGGACGTGTTTGCGGTTGATGTCGGGGTGGATTTTGATTTTCCCGCCCGTAGCGGGGTCATTTCAAAAAAAGTTTCAAAGGGAACGCGCAACTTCGCACGCGGCGCGGCGATGACGCGCGCGCAAGCCGTGAAGAGCGTTGAGGCTGGCATTGAAACCGCGTTTGAACTCGCCGAAAAAGGATACTCGCTTGCCGTGCCGGGCGACATGGGCATAGCCAACACCACTTCGGCGGCCGCAGTTGTGTGTGCCTGTCTGGAACTTTCACCCTCGGATATTGTCGGTTTGGGAACGGGAGTTGATTCCGCCGGATTAAAGAAGAAAACCGCCGTTGTGTCCGCCGCGCTGAGAAAACACTTTCCTTCGCGCCCTAAGCATCCGGTTGACATACTGCGCAAAGTTGGCGGATACGAAATCGGCGCAATAGCGGGAATGACTCTCGGGCTTGCCGCGCGCCGGATTCCCGTTGTTGTTGACGGCTTTGTGGCAACCGCCGGAGCGGTTCTTGCCCGCGCCATCGCGCCCGCGGTCGCGGACTATCTGTTTTTTTCGCACAAGAGTGCGGAGAAAGGTCACGGCAAAGTTCTCAAGGCGCTCGGCGTGAAATCTCCCATGGATTTTGAAATGCGTCTCGGCGAAGGCACGGGCGGACTCATAATGATTTCCGTTATTGAGGCGGCGATTGGCCTTTTTAACCACATGGCGACTTTTGAGAAAGGAAAAGTCAGTGCCGCGCCGCGTTAAAACTCTTTCGCAATCCAAACTTCTTTTTGTTATTCTTTCTGCCATGAAGGGTTACAACTTTGACGGTGTTAAAACCGCCGTTCGCTTTCTCACCATATTCAACCCGTGGGGTTCTTCGGGTGATTTAACGAAGGAAAAGGCATCTGCGGCTTTGCCGTTTTTTCCGGTCGCGGGGGTTGTCGCCGGCGCGGCAAGCGCGGCGGTTGTAATTGTCCTGTCTGTTTTTGTGGAGTCGTCCTTTGCTCTCGCGGCTATCGCGGTTGCCGGGCTGGCGGTTGTAACCCGGGGTTTGCATCTTGACGGCGTGGGAGACTGTTTTGACGCTCTTCACTACTTCGGCGACAAGGACAGGGCGCTTGAGGTGATGAAGGATACAAGGCTTGGGAGTTTCGGCGTTTCGGCGGTCGCTTTTGTTATTGTCGCGAAAATTCTCGCGCTCGGTTCGGTCTCGCCCAACTTTTTCACCGCCGCGCTTGTGGCAGTACCCGCCATTTCACGTTTAGGGTCGGTGATTGTGTCGTATATGTCGGACGGCAAATGGTCGGATTCGGGAGGGCTCGCCCGCAGATTCAACTTCGGCGGAGACACGGAAATCGCACTCAGAGCGACAATTGTTGCATTTGCCATTGCTTTTGTCCTCTGCGGATTTGGTGGAATAGGCATAGTGCTTTTGGTATCCGTGGCGGCGTTTTTTCTCACGAGGTTTTTCAAGACCGCGTTCGGCGAACCCAACGGAGACGTTCACGGAGCGGTGATTGAAATCTGTGAGGTTTTTGGTTTCATGGTCGCGGGTAAGATGCTTTGAAACTTGGATGCACTTCGTATGTATATCCGGCGGACATCGTGTCAAATGTTGAAAAACTCGCCGATCTTGTTGACGATGTGGAACTGCTGATATTTGAAGGCGCGGATGAAGACTCTCTGCCTTCCGCCGAAGAGATTGACCGCCTTGGAGAGCTTTCCGGAAGCGGCGGTTTTTCATACACGGTTCACCTTCCGCTTGATATTGATGTTTGCTCAAAAGACCGGAGTTTTAGAAGTTTTTCGCTCCGTCGCGCCGCGCAGATAGCGGATTTGACCTCGCCTTTGAAACCCTATGGGTATGTTTTGCACCTCCCCGGAGGGGAAACTGCGGAAGCCGGTTGGACGGACGCCGCCTGTGCCGCCGGGTCTGAGATTTTCGCCGCGTGTGGCGGAAATCTTTTTGTTGAAAACCTCTCATCGTATTCCTTCAACCGGCTTGAACCGGTTTTTGAACGCTCGCCCGTGCGGCTCTGTCTTGACATCGCGCACGCGCACAAGGCGGGCGATGACTGGAGGGAGATATACCTCGCGCTCCGGGACAAAACCGGAATTGTGCATTTCTATATGCACGACCCCGATTCGGACAGGCATTTGGGTTTTCAGGACGCGCCGCCGGGTTTTGTGCCCGGTGTTACGGGCGTACTTCTGTCAAGCGGATATGAAGGGGTTTTAACGATTGAAATGTTTGGCCAGGAGGATTTTTTTCTGTCAAAAAAGATTGTGGATTCGGAGATTGAGAGATGGGGAAAAAGATAGTTCTCACGGGTGGGGTCGGAAGCGGGAAAAGTTCCCGCGCCCTTGAAATAGCGGAACGGAGCGCGGAGTTTTCCGCGCGCATTTTTATCGCGACCGCGACCCCGTTTGACGATGAGATGAGGGAGAAAATACGGCTGCATCAACTTGAGCGCGATGAGCGGTTCAAAACCGTGGAAGAGCCACTTTCGCCCGGCGGCGCGCTTGAGCGTTTCGCGGACGACCCGCGCTGCGTTGCCGTTGTTGACTGCCTGACCGTCTGGCTTGCCAATCTTTCGCAAGTTGGAGAAGAGCAATCGCGGAGTGAGAAGGAAAAGTTTTGCGAACAGTTTGAGAACTTCCGGGGGCTTGTTATAGCGGTAACCAACGAGACGGGAATGGGCCTTATTCCGCCGGAGAAACAGACCCGCGCCTACGCGAACGAAATTGCCACGCTTAACAGGCGCGTTGTGTCTTTATGTGATGAAGCGTATCTGCTTGTCGCCGGTGCGGCGGTCAGAATTAAGTGAAAACCGGCGCTTGAAGGTTTTTCTTAAGCGCTTGCGCAGACTGACAGCCAGTTTCTTGTTACGAAAAAGGTGCCGTTTTCTTCGCGTCCGTGCTCTATTATCGCTGGTTCCACTGCGTCTCTCATGGCGATGGACGCTTCTTCAACCGGATAGCCGCCGAGCGCGCCCGAAGCGTATTGCTGGAACGAACTGATGTATTCCCACGCCTCTTTACTCAAACTCGCGGCGTATTCTTTCGCCTCCACAAGTTTGAAACCCGCGGACAAAACAAGTTCTTCATAATGGTCTCTGGGATGGAAGCTCGCGGCTTCGGCTCTTTTGTGCTCTCTTTCCCTTTTTATGCCGCGCTTGTGCAGACTTTGAACTGCCTTTTTAACCTGTGTGCGGTAGAACGAAAGGGTGTCCTGCGGTCTGGAGCCCTCGTAGAAGGCGGTGTTGAAGAAAAGCCATCCGCCTTCCTTCATTCCCTTTCTTATGTTTATCAGACTTTCCACCTGTTCCTCTTGTGTGAGGTAGTGTATGCCGTTGCCCCAGATGACAACATCAATGGACTGTTTCTCAATTTCCGCGTCCTGAATTTTCGCGTTGATGAAACTCATCGCGGGGACTATTTTTTCAAGTTTTTCCGCCGCTCTTTTGAGAGCTTCGGCTGACTGGTCAAGACACACAATTTCAGAATAATTGAACTGTTCGGGAAGTTTTGACACAAACAACTGCACCATCGTGCCGACTCCGGTCGCGATGTCGACTATCTTATCAACACGCTCGGTGCCGCGGTCAATCATCAAATCGACCCACTCGGTAATTATCTCGCCGTTGACCTTCTTGTATTCTTCGGTCTCGGCAAAGGGTTCATAAACATAGGATTCCTGTTCACTCATTTTCCGCCCCTCCGGGTGCGTGCTTCAAACTATATCACGAATAAACGCGAAAAGACATTACCGCATTACTGAATGCTTGACACCTGCGGGCGGTAACTGCTTACGATTATGGGTGAAGCGTGATGAATCAGCATCACCCAGCGATCCGTGTCTTTTTTGAAGATATTTGTTGACTGTGAGATGTTGAAGGTTACCGGCTTCCTTTTTATGTAGGTCATTTCCTGTATGCAGGTTACCCACGCCATATCGCTGCTTATTTCAAGCGAAACTTGAGACAATTTTATGTCAACCTGATCCTGAGGGTCGAAGATGCTTTCCCAACTCTGCATTATAGTTTCCCAGTTCCGCATTATTGCCCAGCCGGGGTGGACGCAACCCGCCTTTTCATCGGTCTGCCAGACCTTTTCCATTGCTTTGAGGTCTCTTGTGGCGAGAGCCGAGTAGAAGTTGTCATTCGCTTTGAGGATTTCATCTTTGTCGGATATTTCAGTTTCCTCCCAACATGCCGGTCAAACTTTTCAACCACTCGGCGATGCCGCCCCACAGGTTTGTAACGTCGTTGTAGGTGGCGACCAGCATTATAACTATGAGAAAAGAAAATCCTATTCTCTGCGCCGTTTCAAGAGTGGCGCGGGAAAGCGGTTTTTTTCTTGCCGCTTCTATGGTCAGGTAGACCATGTGCCCGCCGTCAAGCACGGGGATTGGCAGAAGGTTTACCACCGCGAGGTTCACGCTTATAAAAGATGCGAACATCAGCAAACTCGCGATTCCCTGCTCCGCCATCGCGCCGGACATTTTTGCTATGAAAAGCGGTCCCGCGACCGTTTTGCCGACCTGTCCCAGAGACATCTCGCCCCCGATGATGGAAAAGAGCAGGGCGAAGAAAAGCGAGATTACCTGAACGGTCATTTCCGCCGCTCTTCTTATTCCGCCGGTAGCGGACTCAATGAGCCCGAACTTTTTCAAGATTTGTTCTCTTTTGAGGGTTATGCCTATCGCCGCGTTTTTGCTTCCGGGCATCGTTATGGGAACTACGGATGTTTTTACAGTTTTACCGTTTCTTTTGAGCGCTAAATCAATTTCGCGTCCCGCGCTTTCCCTTATGACGCTTGCCATTTGGTTCCAGCCACTGATTTTCCGTCCGTTGATTGACACTATTTTGTCGCCGGCTTTTATGCCCGCGCTACGGGCGGGCGAGCCGTCCGCCACACCGCCTACCACCGCCTCACGCTCTTCGGCGATGAGTTCGGGGTCTATGCCGCGCGTGCTGACTTCAAGCGGAAGAACCTTGCCTCCCCGCTCAATCTCAATGCGCGCGACACCGTCTTTTCCGCTCAACGCCGAAGACACGTCTCTCCATTTTTTCACCGTCCCGCCGTTCACCGAAACTATCTTGTCGCCCTTGCGAACCGCTTTGTCCGCGCCGTCCGCAATCCGCACCACAACGGGTTCGGATTCCAGATAAGCCGGAACATACACCCCCGCAAGAAAAGCGACGGGTATGAGAATGAACGGCAACAGGAAATTCATCAGAGGTCCCGCCGTTACAATTGCCATTCTGCGCGAGACGCTTTTTCTCGAAAAAGAGCGGGGAAATTCGTCGCCGGAATACGCCTCAATGCGCTCAAAATCCTCGCCGGAGGCTTTGATGAGCATCTCGGAGTTGTTTCTTCTGACAACAGTCTCGCCCGGCGCGTCCTTGCCGCGCAGAGAATTCACTATTTCTTTCCAGCTCGAATCGGGCGCGATGTCCGCGCCGTCAATCGAGAGAATAGTGTCGCCTTTTTCAAACGGCGTTTTCGCTCCGCCGGAGATGTTTTCCACAAACGCGCCTCCCTCGTCTGATTCTCCGGTCATCTTCACATAGCCGCCGAGCGGGAGGAGGCAGATTTTGTATGTGGTTTCGCCGCGAGTGAAACTCAAAATCGTGGGCCCGAAGCCGAGAGAAAACTGTTCAACCCGAACTCCGCACCATTTCGCGACCAGAAAATGTCCCATCTCGTGGACGAACACGAGCAGACCTATTAGCAGAAGAAAAGCCGTAAGAGAACTCATTTTTCATTCATTTCAGCGGCGCGTCCGGCTTCCTTGCGCGCTTGCGCGTCCGCTTGCAGAACCTGCTCCACCGTTTCGGCGGGCGAGGTTTTGTGACCGTCCATGACGGTTTCCACAATCTTAACTATATCGGTGAATTTTATACGATTGTCCAGAAAAAGTTTCACCGCCTCCTCATTTGCGGCGTTCATTGTTCCGGGCATCGTCCCTTCTTCATCAAGCGCCCTCAGGGCGAGCGCAAGCGGGATGGTTTTTCGAGTGTCCGCCTCTTCAAAAGAGGTCTGCGAAAGCCGCGCGGGACTCAATCTTTCAGTTTGGAGTGCGAGGCGTTCGGGATATGACAGCGCGAATGCTATCGGCACGCGCATATCGGGCTCGCTCATCTGGCACACCGCCGAGCCGTCTTCAAACTCCACTATTGAGTGGACAACGCTCTGCGGATGAATCCAGACCTCGATTTTTTCAGGCGGAACGTCAAAAAGCCACCGCGCCTCAATAACCTCAAACGCCTTGTTCATCATTGTCGCAGAATCTATTGTGATTTTGTCTCCCATATCCCATGTGGGATGGTTGAGCGCCTGCGCGGGCGAGACCTTTTCAAGCGTGTCCTGCGGAGTGTTCAGGAACGGCCCCCCCGAAGCGGTTATTATGAGCCGCCTTACCTCTCCGCCCGCCCGCATTGACTGAAAAACCGCGCTGTGCTCGCTGTCAACCGGAATGATCTCCGCGGAACTTGCGCGCACCTCGTCCATCACTATCTGTCCCGCCGCCACGATAAGTTCTTTGTTGGCAAGCGCGACCCGCTTGCCTTTTCGCACGGCGGTGAGGGTCGGTTCAAGCCCCGCGAACCCTACTATTGCGGAAACCACCGTTTCGGACTCGTCCGCCGCGAGTTCACAAAGCCCCTCTCTGCCGAAAACAATGTCCGTTTTCCCGTGCGCGGTTTTTTCCAGTTCGCGCGCTTTTTCCTCGTCGCTCACGCACACGGCAGACGGAGAAAACTTTTCAATCTGTTCTTTGAGCAAGGCGATATTTGAGCCCGCGCACAGCGAGCACACCTCAAAGCGGTCGGGGAAACTCTCAATTACTTCAAGCGCCTGCCTGCCTATTGAGCCCGTTGAGCCGAGAATGGAGATTTTTTTCAACTTTCGCGCCTCTTTTTTTGTGTGCCGAGCGCGGGTTCCGTTAGCCCGAAGCGTCTTTCACGACTCATGTAGGTTTCAACGGCTTTTTTCAGATGCCGTCTTCTGAAATCCGGCCAGAGGGTTTTGGCAACATAGATTTCGGTGTATGCGGACTGCCACAGAAAAAAGTTTGACAGCCGCATCTCCCCGCCCGTTCGTATGAGCAGGTCAGGTTCGGGAAGCCCGGCGGTGTGCAGGTTCGCCGCAACGGTTTTTTTTGTTATGCGTTCGGGTTTTGTTCCCGCCGCGGCAATTTTCTTCACCGCTTCCACAATCTCCTCGCGCGCTCCGTAACTGATAGCGAGCGTTAGAGTGAGGTTTTTTCCGCCGCGCGTTTTTTTGACCGTTTCTTCAAGCGCGGCGCGCATGCCGGCGGGAAGGCGGTCAAGCCGCCCGATGGGATTGAGCCGGATGCCGTTTTTCACAAGCGTGGCGGTTTCTTTTTCAAGATACTGTGCGAGCAATTCCATAAGCCCCCGCACTTCGTCCTTCGGGCGCCCCCAGTTTTGGAGTGAAAATGCGTAAAGACTCAAATGCGTAACATTCATTTCGCACGCGGCTTCAACAATAGCCCGAACCGATTTCATTCCGGCAATATGTCCGGCGATTCTGCGCATTCCACGGTTGCGCGCCCACCTTCCGTTGCCGTCCATTATGATGGCAACGTGGCGGGGATTCAGGTTGGTTTTACTCATGGGGAAGGAGTTCTGTCGCTTCCGGTGATTAGAGGATGAACAATGAAAACGGCACTCACCGCAACCATTACGAGGACGAAAAGAACCACGAGCGCAAGCGGGTAGAGCACCACCGCCGCGCAGTAAATACCGAACCGAGCCTCGGCTCTCGCCCCCGAAACCATGCGTGGTATTGTGTTTGAAAGGATATCTATATAGTTTTCTATAACATCCGCGATAAGTTTTGCCATTTGGCTTTAAATCTATATGTTCACGGGGTTCTAAACAACCTCGCGCAACGTAGAGCGGAAGGGAAAAACTGTTTGGGTTTAATACGCAAAATCAGAGATGTCAGAGACCCGTGGAGCATCCGGCTTGAAGAGCAGAGAAAGGAAAGCGATGACTCCGACAGTCCGAATGAGCCTGAAAACGAGGATGAAGAAGTTCGTAAAAAACGGGAAATGTTCGGGGAAATTTTTAACGGAAGCAAACCGGAATAATTAAACTTCCCATTGACATTGGGGTCTTTTACCTTACCATTGAGGCGTAATGGTTTTTCCGCCAAACAGTTTGCAGAGGGCTAAAAGCTTATGCCAGGCATAATCGTAGGTTCCAGCGAGAGCATAGACAGCGCTCTCAAGCGTTTCAAAAAACAGGTTGAAAGAGCAGGTGTTGTTTCGGAGATTCGCAGACGGCAGTTCTACGAGAAACCCAGCCAGAAAAGGAAGAAAAAGGTTCTGGCTGCGATAAAACGTATGAGGAAGTCGCGTTGATGAGCGGGTTGTTCATCATCCGGCGCAGGGTTTTGAGTGCTGACAGGGGATTTATTCCCCGTTTTGCGGGAAGATGGCAGGAGTTTCTACAGAGGAACTGAAAAGCAGGGTTAGCATAGTTGATATTGTAAGCAACTATGTTTCCCTGAGAAAAGCGGGCAGGTCCCATACGGGGCTATGCCCTTTCCATGATGACAAAAATCCGTCCCTTCACGTAAGTGATGAAAAGCGGATGTTTTACTGTTTCAGTTGCAAGGCGGGCGGAGATGTTTTCGCGTTTCTCCAGCGTATCAAAGGATGTGACTTTAAGGAGGCGCTTCAAGAAGTCGCGGACAAGGCGGGTGTCAGTATTGAGCGTTTCGCGGGAAGCAAAAACTCAAACGACGAGTTTTTCACAATCAACAAGGCGGTCTGCGATTTTTTCCGCAAATCCCTTCAGAACGGAACCGAAGAGTCAGAAAAGGCGCTTTCCTATCTACGGCAGAGGGGAATTGATTCCGAAATAATCGAGCAGTTTTCAATCGGCTACGCTCCGGCTTTGGGTTCCGCCGTTCCGTCTCTTCTGTCAAAACTCGATCTGTCGCTCCGCCGCGCAAAGGAACTCGGGCTTGTGGATTCCAAAGAGGGGTCGTCCGACTTTTACTGCAAGTTTCGCTCCCGCGTTATGTTCTCGATATTCAGCCCGGATTCCAAAATTATCGGTTTCGGCGGCAGGATAATTGACGAAAACACACGCGCGCCGAAGTATCTGAATTCTGCGGAGTCGCCGGTTTACAGGAAAAGGCGCTCTCTTTACGGACTTAACAAAACAAGGCAGGAAATTAGAAAACAGGGCGTTGCCGTTCTGGTTGAGGGATACACCGATTTTCTGTCAGTTTACGCAGGTGGCGTGAAAAATGTTGCCGCGTCTCTTGGCACCTCTCTTACAAGAGAGCAGGTGGGCATTTTTAAAGGCTACGCGGACGACATTGTGATTTTGTATGACGGCGACCACGCCGGAATGGACGCCTCTTTTTCCGCGGGAGAGGTTTTTATGGCGGGCGGTGTTGTTCCGCGCGTGGCGCGTGTTCCCGAAGGGCTTGATCCGGACGGGTTCGTGAAGAACAATGGCATAGACGCTCTGCGCGCCCTTATTGACGGCGCTCTTCCGCTTACCGAGGTTCTTATGGAAGACATGTCGTCCGCGCTTGCGGAAAAACGGGTTTCACAATCGGTGGCGGCGAAAAAACTTATGGCAATTGTTCCAATTCTCGGAGACAGCCCCGAAGTGGGTCCTTATGTGAGAGAGGTTTCATGTAGATTCGGCTTCAGGGAAGCCGACCTTTATTCACTGGCTTCGTCCGCGGGTAAGCCCCGCTCTCAGGTCCGTGATTTACCGGCCGGGCCATCAGCCCCGGAGGTCGTTCCGGCGGAGATGATGTTGCTGAGGATTGCGCTCAAGTTTCCTGAAATGGCTGAATTTTTGTGCGCCGAAGAGATTATGAAACATATTCCCCCGGGCGAAACAAGAGACATCATCTCTTCAATCCGCGCTTCCGGTATGGCGGGTTCGGAGCATGTTTCCGAAGGTTCGGGCGGGTTGCTTTCCCGTGCGTACTTCACACTTGAAGAGATTAGTTTTATGGATGAAAGCAACGTTAGGCGCGAGGTTGAGAAGTGTCTGGTGAAACTCAAACTGGACGCGATAGGCAGGGAACTCAAATCCGTGCGCGAAAGTTTGCGGGTTCTTGAAACCGACTCTCATGATGACACTCGCGGTGGCGAACTCATGAAACGTTACAGGGATTTGCTTGATGAGAGGAAAAAACTTACACAGGGGGACTTATCATAGAGTCCAAAATGAAAGTTGCCCAAGCGGGGCGTGAAGAGGGAGAGTTTTACGGGGAGCAAACATCGGACGCTGCGCCCGTGCAGGATGCCAAAGGAGGGGCATTGGACAGAGACCCGATGCGTACCTATCTGCAGGACATCAGCATGCATCCTCTCCTGAAAAGGCAACAGGAAATCAAGGTTGCCAAAGACCTTGAAAAGTCAAAAGAGAGAGTTGCGCAGGCAATTCTGAGTTGTGATTTTATGAAGCGCGAATTTTGCTTCGGTGAAAATGTTGACCTTCTCGCGCTCGGCAAAAAAGAGGTGGAGAAAAACCGTTACAAAACGATGTTTGCCACACTTGCCGGATACATCGAGCAAGGCGTGGAAATAGAGAAAAAAATTGGCAAAATGAAACAATCCGGCGAGAAGCTCAGGGCGTTCTCGCGCAGAAAAGCGCGCAATATTAAGAAAAAAGTGGAAGTCATCAAGGATATGAACCGCCAGAACAACCTTTTGTTCAAACACCGCCTTGAAGCGGTTGAGCAGACTGTGGCGGATATTCTTTCCGAGATTGATGAAAAATCCGCGCTGCATAAATCCACACGCTCCCGCAAACGCAAAGATGAGTGCGGGAAAATTCTGGCCAAGCTCCGCAAGCAGTTTTCTTCGCAGAAACAGGACGAAGTTGCAGCTTCTCTGTCCGCTTTGCGCGCCTCGTGCTATGATGTTTCAGAGAACAGAAAAAGGCTTGTTGAAGCAAACCTGCGTCTTGTCGTGAGCATAGCGAACAAATACAAAAACAGGGGCTTGCCGCTCCTTGATTTGGTGCAGGAGGGAAACATCGGGCTCAGGCATTCGGTAGACGTGTTTGAATACCGCAGGGGCAATAAGTTTTCGACTCACGCGAGCTGGTGGATAATGCAGGCGATAACGCGTGCCATTGCCGAGCAGTCGAGGGTGATAAAGATTCCCGTTAATGTGGTGGAAAATGTCAGCAAGATATACAAAACAAAGAGGGCTTTGTCTCAGAAAATGAGGAAGTCTCCGTCAATTGAGGACATAGCGGACAAACTTGATCAGACTCCCGGCGAGGTTTCTAAAACGATAGGGCTCGCAAATGACACTCTCTCGCTTGATATTCCGGTTGGAAACGAGGATTACAGTAGCAACTCGATAATGGACTTTGTTGAGGACGAAAGTCCGGACAACCGTTCGTCTGAAATTTTTGAAAAAGAAGAGTTTCGGGAGATTGTCCACAAGGCGCTAAAAGTTCTCAAACCAAATGAAGAGAAAGTGATTCGCATGCGTTTCGGTATCGGTGAAGAAAAGGAGCACACCCTTGAAGAAATAGGGCGGCAGATTGGAATTACAAAGGAAAGAGTCAGGCAGATAGAGGTTGAATCACTCGCCAAACTGAAGAGAAGCAGCAGAAAATCGCAAATCCGTCTCTATGTGGATTGACAGTTTTTTGTCCCCGTGATAAATTGACGTACGAATCTGGGTGGCTATACCAGAGAGGAAACACCCGGCTCCATTCCGAACCCGGAAGTTAAGTTCTTTTGGGCCGATGATACTGCCCCCTGCGGGGGTGGGAAAGTAGGTTGCCGCCTTGGTTCTTTTCATATTCTGACAACATTTTTCATGTCAGCCGTCTGCAAAATATCTGTTTTTGTTTCGGGTAGCGGCGGCAATCTACAAGCAATTATGGACGCTGAAATCACGGGGTTACGCATTGCTCCCGTTGTGTGTGACAATCCCGGAGCCCGCGCCATTGAGAGAGCGCGCGGCGGCGGATTGCCGATTGAGGTTGTTGACCGTGCGGGGTTTTCCTCCCGTGAGGATTTTGAGGCGGAAATAGTCTCGCGGCTTGACAGGCACACCCCCGATTTGATAGCGCTTGCAGGTTTTATGAGGATACTGTCTCCTGATTTTATAAAGCAGTTTGAGGGAAGAATAATCAACATACATCCGTCTTTACTGCCGGATTTTCCGGGAAAGCGTGCGGTAAAGCGTGCTCTTGATTCCGGAGCGCGGCGGACTGGGTGCACGGTTCACTTTGTTGATGAGGGAGTTGATACGGGTCCGGTGATAAAACAGGCGGATGTTTCAATCGCGCCCGATGACACCGAACAGACGCTCGCTGAGAAAATACACATTCAGGAGCACCGTATCTATCCCGAAGTGTTAACGCTTTTCGCCGAAGGGCGAATAAAACTTGATGGTGGAAAGGTTGTATTCAGTTAGCGGGTGATTTCATTGTTCTGCCGACCGCTTTTGCGATCATGGCGGTTTTTTTCATCAGTTGTTCAAACTTTTCGGGCTTCAAAGACTGCCCGCCGTCACTGAAAGCCTTTTCCGGCTCATTGTGAACTTCCACCATCAGCCCGTCCGCTCCTGCGGCAACCGCCGCCATTGCCACGGGTGTAACATAGTTCCAGTATCCGGTTCCGTGACTTGGGTCGGCAATAACCGGAAGATGGGTTTTTTCCTTCAAAACCGGTATGGCGTTCAGGTCAAAGGTGTTCCTTGTCGCCGTCTCAAAAGTTCGTATTCCCCTCTCGCACAGCATAACGTTGGTGTTGCCTTCGGAAAGTATGTATTCGGCGCACATCAGAAACTCGTTTATGGTGGTTGAAAGCCCTCTTTTGAGCAGAACCGGCTTTCTGGTTTTGCCGACAACCTTCAGCAGAGAGTAGTTTTGTGAGTTCCTCGCTCCTATCTGAAGCACATCGGTGTATTGCTCAAGTTCGTCAATGTCGCTGGCGTCCATTATCTCTGTAACAAGCATAAGCCCCGTTTCCTTTTTCGCCTGAAGCATAAGATCAAGCCCTTCCCGTCCGAGACCCTGAAATGAGTATGGTGAAGTGCGCGGTTTGTAAGCTCCGCCTCGAAGCATTGTTGCGCCAGCCGCCTTGACGGCTTTTGCAATTTCCATAATCTGATTCTCGCTCTCAACCGAGCACGGACCCGCGATTACGCCGATTTCCGTGCCGCCGATTTTTGTTTTATCAACCGTCACTTCAGACGTCATATCCTTTACTTCGCGGCTCGCGAGTTTGTAGGGCTGGAGAATCGGCACAACCTTCTCCACCCCGCTAAACAGAGCAAGGTTTTCCCTGTGGACGGTTTTGTCTCTGTCGTCTCCGACAACTCCTATGACCGTGTGCAGAACCCCTTCTATGGGTTGTGCTTTGTAGCCCAAATCCTCAATGGCGGATATGACTTTGGCGGTTTCCTCCGCAGTCGCGGAGTTCTTCATTACAACTATCATTTTACAAGTCCCGAAATCTTCCTTTAATTTCCAAGATGCCCCTTGAATACAGGCAGACACTATACCATAAACTGAAAACTTGTTTCCTGTTTTCCTTGACTTGCCCTTTGGCGCTTTTACAATTACCAATAACTTTACTGATGTCACCACGCACGAAACGAACAAACGGAAAAGCGCCTCAAACAAAAGACCGCCCGTGGATAATGCGCACTTACGCCGGGCACTCAACGGCAAAGGCATCCAACGAGCTTTACAGAAAAAATCTTAAAAAAGGGCAGACGGGGCTCAGCGTTGCCTTTGATTTGCCCACACAGACCGGATACGACAGCGACAGCCCGCTCGCGGAGGGCGAAGTTGGCAAGGTAGGCGTTCCCATTTGCCACATTGAGGATATGGCAACCCTTTTTGACCATATCCCGCTTGAAAAGATGAATACCTCAATGACGATAAACGCGACCGCCGCATGGCTGCTGGCACTTTATATAGCGGTCGCCGAAAAGCGCGGAACGGACTCGTCCGTGCTTCAGGGCACCACTCAGAACGACATAATCAAGGAATACCTTTCGCGCGGCACTTACATCTTTCCGCCCGCGCACTCAATGCGCCTTATTTCCGACATGGTGACGCACTGCTATCGCAACGTTCCAAAATGGAACCCCATCAACATATGCAGTTACCACTTGCAGGAAGCCGGAGCGACACCGGTTCAGGAGATTGCCTACACAATATCAAACGCGGTTGCCGTGCTTGACGCCGTGAGAGACAGCGGCGCTATTTCAAAAAAAGATTTTCCGGGCGTGGTCGGCAGAGTGTCGTTTTTTGTGAATGCGGGAATACGTTTTGTGGAAGAGGTTTCCAAGCTTCGCGCGTTTACGGAAATCTGGGACGATTTGACCAAAAACAGATACGGCGTCAAAGATGAAAATTTTCGCCGGTTTCGCTACGGCGTTCAGGTGAACTCTCTGGGGCTTGCCGCGGACCAGCCCGAAAACAACGTGGCGCGAATCATATTGCAAATGCTTGACGTTACGCTTTCGAAAAAAGCGCGCGCGCGCGCCATTCAGTTGCCTGCATGGAATGAAGCGCTGGGGCTTCCCCGCCCGTGGGACCAGCAATGGTCTCTGCGGTTTCAGCAAATTCTTGCTTTCGAGACCGACATTCTTGAATACCCCGATATCTTTGACGGCTCAAAGGTGATTAACGCCAAATCACGCGAACTCAAGAAAAACGCGCTTGCGGAAGCCGGCAAAATCGCGGACATGGGCGGTGCGCTTGAGAGCATTGAGTATATGAAGGAGAGCCTTGTTGCTTCAAACGCTTTGCGCATTGCCGCAATTGAATCGGGCGACATCATGCGAGTCGGCGTGAACTGCTTTACCGAAACCGAACAGTCTCCTCTTACGAAGTCGCTCGAAACCTCAATTCACAAAACTTCGCCGGGGCTTGTCAGGGACCAGATTAACAGGCTCGTCGCTTTCAAAAAGAAAAGGAAATCCGCGAAAGTGAAAAAATCGCTGTCCGGGCTCAGTTCCGCGGCGCGCAATGGGCAGAACATAATGCCCGCGTCAATAGAGTGCGCCCGTGCGGGCGTTACCACCGGCGAGTGGGCGGACACTTTGAGAAAAGAGTTCGGTGAATACAGGGCTCCCACGGGAGCGTCCGTTGAGTTGTCGTGCGGCACAAAAAACGATGAGGACAAGAGCGTCAGGGTTTCCGTCAAAAAAATACACGACAAGCTTGGCCGTCCGCCGAAAATTCTCATAGGCAAACCCGGGCTTGACGGACATTCCAACGGCGCTGAACAGATAGCCGTTCGTGCAAGAGACATGGGAATGGAGGTTTTGTATCAGGGAATTCGTCTCACGCCCGAACAGATAGTGAGCGCCGCGGAGCAGGAAAACGTTGACTTGATAGGCTTGAGCATACTTTCAGGCTCGCACAATACAGTGGTTCCAAAGATAATGAAGATGCTCAAAAGCAGGGGGATGTCCGATGTTCCCGTCATCATGGGAGGCATCATTCCCGATAAAGACGCGAAAAGACTTATGAAGTCCGGGGTGAAAAAGGTTTACACTCCGAAAGATTTTTCTCTGACCCAAATAATGGACGACATCGCGGGACTTGTTCTTGAAAGCAGGTCTTAAATCACTTGTATTCCGGCTTTGAAAAATCGCCGTCAAGCATCTTTTGCACGGGATGTCGCTTATCTTTGAGTCTTTCTCTGGTTAAATCCCTTTCATGTCTTTCTTTTCTGGTTTCGAGATGGCTCTGCGAGATTTTCAGCGTGTCGCCCGAATAACTGAAAGTAAGTCTGGAATTCGAGAGGTTCCAAGATTTGACCCTGTAGGAAAAAACCTCCTCTTCGGCGTCAGGCGCCCCGTATCGTTCTCTGAGTGCCATTGCAACCGCCTGCGCGTCTTCCTCATCCGCGCCGTTGCCTAACAGGGTAACTGCTTCAATTTTGTCTCTGTAGAAGGAAATCCTCGTTATTGTTTCCTCCGTACCAATCGGAATTTGAGCCGCCGAACCGGAGAAAACCGCTTCTCTTCTCGCGTTTTTGGTTTTGCCTTTTTCAAGTGTCCGGAGACCCATATGGTTCGCAATTGCAAAAGCGCGTTTTGACGGAGTCATAAAATCGAAACCCAGAAGAGACTCGCCGGACGCCGCCGGGACGGTAAATGTAAGGCAGAGAAATACGGCGAAAACGGCGGTTAAAACCCCCGTTCTACGCACCGGACACCGGCTCAAAGAAAACTCAATCATCCGTGTTATAATACAAAAACTGTGATTGACATCAAGAGCCACATACGGGATGTTCACGATTTTCCCCGGGAGGGCATCTGCTTTCACGACATAACCCCTTTACTCCAGAACTTCGAGGCGTTTTCGCAAGCCGTTGACAGTATGTTGGAAATGGTGGAAGGCGTTGATTTTGACAAAATCGTCGCCATAGAATCACGCGGTTTTATTTTTGCGTCCGCTCTGTGCTTAAAGATGGGCAAGGGCATGGTTTTGGTAAGAAAAATGGGGAAACTGCCGCACTCCACACAGGCGGAATCCTATGATCTTGAATACGGAACGGACTCCCTTGAAATACACAAGGATGCGGTCAGCAAAGGTGAAAAGGTTCTTGTAGTGGACGACCTTCTTGCAACCGGAGGCACGGCGGAGGCATCGGGTCGGCTTGTGAGAAGCATAGGGGGGCAGGTTGCCGGCTACCTTTTCCTTATTGAACTTGCCGGTTTGGGGGGCGCGTCCAAATTGGAAGAGTCAGTTTTCTCCGTTATACAGTTTCAAGTTTGAGGTGCTGAAAAACGCCCGTAAAATCACAAGTACAATCCCGGACAAGCAACCCGTATCAGATTAAAATCGGAGACGGGCTTTTTCCGCTTATCGCTTCGGAACTTGCGGAAATTCCCGGTGTGGACTGTTGGGCGGTGATAACCGATTCCAATGTCGCGCGCCTTCACGCTCTGGCGCTTATTTCGGATTTGAAAAAGAGCGTTGCCCGTGTCGAGATTTTTGACTTTCCAGCGGGCGAGAGCAACAAAACAAGGGAAACAAAACAAAGCATTGAGGATATGATGCAGAAATCCCTTCTCGGAAGGGACTGCGCCGTCATAGCTCTTGGAGGCGGTGTTGTGGGAGACCTCGCGGGATTTGTCGCGGCGACATACTGCAGGGGCGTGCCTTACGTTCAAATCCCCACTACACTTGTCGCCTGCGTAGACAGTTCGGTCGGCGGAAAAACCGGTGTTGACACCCCCGCCGGAAAAAACCTCATAGGAGCGTTTCATCAGCCAATAGCCGTTTATTCGGACGTGGGGCTTCTTTCCACTCTTGAGCGCGCACACATTATTGAAGGGGTTGCCGAAGTCATAAAATACGGAGTTATCAAAGATCCGGAACTGTTCGCGTTTCTTGAAGAAAACATGGACGCGGTTCTCAAATGTGATGAGCAGGCGCTGCTTCATATAGTTGAGAGAAGTTGTTCAATCAAAGCGCGCGTTGTGGAAGAGGACGAAAAAGAGGCGGATTTGAGGAAAATCCTCAATTTCGGACACACGGTCGGGCACGCGGTTGAAAACCTTTCGGGCTACTCAATACCGCACGGCGGCGCGGTCGCGATTGGAATGGTTGCCGAAGCGCGAATATCGCGGGAGATGGGTTTTCTGTCCGAAGGTGAAACCCGGAGGATTGAAGATCTGATTAAGTCCGCGGGGCTTCCGTCTGAGGTTCCCTCTGAAATGGATGGCGCGCGGATTTTTGAGGCAATGAAACTTGACAAGAAAGTCCGCGCGGGCAATGTGGAGATGGCTTTGCCGTGCGCAATCGGTGAGATGGCGGCTGTGGACGGTAGTCACGGCATTCCGGTTGATGAGAGCGTTTTATGAGCCCGCGGAGCGCGGCGTTTGATGTTTCGGAACACCTTCCGCCCATTTCAAAACAGACCATTTTTGGTGACTCAAAACCTGCAACTTTGGACATCGGGTGCGGCGACGGCGAGTTTCTGCTTGAACTCGCGCGGCTGATGCCGGATTTCAATCACGTTGGGGTTGAGATTAAAACGGGCAGATTCGTCAAAGCCGTGAAAAATGCGGAAAAAAGCGGCACGCAAAACCTCAAATACATCCATCTTGACGGCTTGCTTGCGACGGGGCTTTTCGCCTCCGCCACCTTTGACCGCGTTTACATGAATTTCCCCGATCCCTGGCCCAAAGACCGCCATCGCAAGCACAGGATTGTGAACGCCGATTTTGCGTCCGTTCTCGCCCGTGTAATAATCGGGGGCGGGCGCTTTGAAATCGCGAGCGACCATGATGAATACATTGAGCGGTGCTCGGAGGTTTTCGCGCGCTCGGAAATGTTCCGGAGCATTTCGGGCGGCGAGGCGTTGCTTTCGTATCCGGGCGGTAGACCGCAGACCAGATTTGAAAAGATGTTCAGGGAGAAAGGCGTGGATATTAAATACCTGATATACGAAGCGGCCGGTTCGTATTGACAAAGCGAGCCGTTCAGGTTTCATATTGCGGTTTTCGTTTCAGAGTGAAAAACAGGAGAAAGCAGTTATGCCCTTATGCACAAGCGAGCATGAAGAGATAAGACAGTCGGTGCGCAAATTCACCGAGGAAAAAATTGTTCCCATTGCGGCGGAAATCCACAATGAAAACAAGGAAATTCCGCCGGAGATTATAAAGGAGATGGGGGAACTCGGATATTTCGGGATGGTTTTCCCCGAAAAATACGGCGGTATCGGGATGGACTACATCAGCATGGCGATAGTTACCGAAGAACTCAGTCGTGGGTTGCTCAGCGCCGGAAGCATTATGACGCGCAACATCATCACCGGAACGCTTTTGCAAAACGGCGGGACGGAGGAGCAGAGAAAGAAGTTTCTTCCGGGTCTCGCAAGCGGGGAATTGATGTCCGCCGCGGCTTTCACCGAACCCGATAACGGGTCAGACCTCGCGGGAGCCAAAGTCAGCGCCACAAAAGACGGCGACCATTACATACTGCACGGAGAGAAAACATGGTGCACTTTCGCCAACAGGGCGAATGTTCTCGCGGTGCTTGCCCGGACTGACGCGGACGCATCCAAAAGGCACAAGGGCTTGAGCATATTTCTGGTTGAGAAGGAGCCATCGGAGCATCTTGACCATCCCAACATTGCGGGCGGTCCCATTCCCACAATTGGCTATCACGGAATGAAATCTTTCACCGTCAGTTTTGATGAATGCAGGGTTCCGGCGGAAAACCTTCTGGGGCTTGAGGAAGGCAGAGGGTTTTACCATCTTATGACCACTTTTGAAGCGGCGAGGATACAGACCGCGGCAAGAGCGGTGGGGGTCGCGCAGGCGGCTTTTGAGGAAGGAATTAAATACGCCAAAGAACGTGTGCAGTTCGGGCAGCCCATAAGCGATTTTCAGATTATACGCCACAAACTGTCGGAAATGGCGGTTGAGATTGAAGCCGCGCGCAATTTGACCTATGTTGCCGCGGAGAAGAAAGACAGCGGCAAACGTTGCGACCTTGAAGCCGGAATCGCCAAAGCCAAAGGGGCGGAAATGGCGGAGTTCGTAACCAGAGAGGCGATGCAGATATTCGGCAGTTACGGGTATTCCTCCGAATACCCGATGGAGAGATTCTGGCGGGACGCGCGCGTGTTCAGCATCTTTGAAGGAACAAGCGAAATTCAGCATGAAGTAATCGCCAGACGGCTTCTTGAAATTTATTGACAAACCTTTTCAAACGAAAAAAACAAGGAGGAAAAAAATGTTTGTATTAGACAACGGTTCAAGAGTTGTGGTTCCGAGAACGGAACTCACCTATCCCGGACACAATATGAAACTTCACACAAATGCGGCGGACCCTGAGAAGGCGCCTGTTGACCACGTGATGGCGGACCTTGAAGACGCCTGCCCTTATGAATTCAAAGGAGACAAAAGCAGGGCTGTTATGGTTGAAGCGCTCAACACGCTTGATTTTGGCAAAAAGGTCATAACGGTTCGTCCCAATAACGTGCGATCGGATTTCTTCAAAGGTGACATTGAGGCGATTATGAGCGGTGCCGTGGACAGGTTTCACGGCGTTATCATTCCCAAGTCAAACGGCCCCGAGGACATTAAAATCGTCTCCGACCTGCTGGACAAGTTGGAGAAGAAACACGGCTGGAAAACGAAGGTCGGCATAGAGGCGCTGATTGAGCGTCCGCGCGCCGTGAAATATGCCTACGAGATAGCGACCGCGTCTCCGAGAATGGCGGGACTTGTTTTCGGAATAGCCGATTACGCGGCCGAACTCGGTCTTGACCCCAACCTTCTTCTGGAAAAGCAGAACGAGGTTTTCTACTACGAGAAAAAAGCCGTTGTTACGGCGGCGAAAGCGGCCGGGCTTCACGCGATAGACAACGTCTATCTCAGAATCTGGAGAAAAGACGACAAGCCGGAAACCATCAAAGAGATTGAAAAGGGGCTTGAGAAAAAGTGTGTGGGCTCCGCGGAGATTGGAATGGACGGAACCTGGGTTATCCATCCGCAGCAGGCTCTGATATCCAATACCGCATTCTCTCCGACCGACAAGCAAATAGAAGAGGCCAAGCACCAGCTTGATTTCTATCATGAGCAGGGCGGCGGCAGCATGTTTGACCCCGAAACCGGGCAGATGGTTGACGAAGCAACCGCGAAAATCGCGCTTATGCGCATTTCAAAAGCCCTGAACGCCGGGATGATTGATCAGCAATATGTTGAAACAATGGCTGAGAAAAGCATGTCAATTACCGGATACAATATATTGGAAGGGCGGTAGTTCGGACATTATCAGCCCGTATCAGTCTTTTTAACGGGCAAACATGCGTCTACTCGCAGTTCCATTGCTTATTGCTTTTCTGCTGGTCTCGTTCCCTGCGCAGGGAGCGGCTCAGGAAAGTCAGTTACCGGAAATTTCAAAAGTTTCCATAAGAGGCGGCGGAGAGATTGACCACGACGAGATGAAGAGCGTCATCTCGGAAATTGTTCCAAGCGGCACATTCCTGCGCAGAACCTATCCGGAATTCGACAGATTCAAGGTTGAGAGAAACATGGAATACCTGCGGCAGTTTCTTGCGGGCAACGGGTATTACCGTTCTTTGGTAACTTGGCGTCCGGTTTATGAAAAAAACAAGAGAAGGGTCGCCGTAGAGATAAACATTAAACTCGGCAAGCACGTTGTTGTGTCCGAGGTGAGGATTAACGTCAAGGGGTCCCTCGCGCCCGAACAGGTCGCGCTCATCAGGGAGGCCGTTTACGGTGTGCCGCTCAAAGAGGGAGAGAGATTTTCCGTACAACGTTTTAAAAAAGCGAAAGGGGTTGTGAAAAACACCCTGCTTGAGATGGGGTATGCCTCGGCTGTGGTCAATTCAAAAGGAGAGGTCAGGCGGAAAGAGAGGCGTGTGGAGGTGATTTTTTCCATTGAGCCGGGCCCGCCGTATGTTTTTGGCAACATAGAGATTCGCACCGAAGATGAAACCCTGCGCAATCTGGTGATAGAAAACCTTACCTACCGCACGGGAGAGCCCAGTTCGCTGTCAAAACTTTTTGAATCAAAAAGGCGGCTTGTCGCGCTGGGGTATTTTGAGTCCGTTTCCATAACTTCGGAGATTGATGCCCGGGCGGCGGTGATTTCCACGGTTGTTACTCCCGTGCGAAGAAAAACCATGACTCTCCAGTTGGGAATCGGCGCCGGGCGGGTGGACAAACTGCGCGGGCGAGTGAAGCTGATAAACCGCCATTTTTTGCATCTGAACAGAACTTTGGAAATTTCCGCGCGGGCTTCTTTCGCGTCTCAGGGCGCTGCCGTGAGTATTCAGCAGACCGGATTTCTTGGGGCAAAATCAAACCTCTCATTGCTTTTTGATATCCGCAGAGACGACTTTCCGAGTTATGAGGCGGATTTTTTCATATTTTCTCCCGAAGTCAGGAAAGACTTTTCGCACGGCTTGTTTTCTGTTCATTTCAACCCCGCCGCGATCAGGTCTGAAATAAAATCGCAAGCGGGAGACACAAATCTTGCGCGCGGGCTTCAGGACATCTTTCTGGTCACGCTCATGGGCGGCATTGATATAACGGCGACTGACAATCCGGTGGACCCATTCAACGGTTTCACAATGAGTGCCGATATTGAGATTTCTCCCGCGTTTCTGGGCTCCGATGAGGAGTACGTGAAGACCGTTTTTGAAGCCGCCGGATATTTCAATCCCGCAGGCGGAATTGTGTTCGCCAAGAAGTTTCAGTTGGGATTTTTATCTCCGTTTGGACAGACGAGCCGCGATGAAGTTCCGCCGTTCACAAGATTGTTCGCGGGCGGCAACAAAAGCATGAGGGGATTTCCGTTTCAGGAACTGGGCCCGCTTGATTCACGGGGCGACCCCGTTGGAGGAAACTCGCTCATAACCGGAGCGTTTGAGGTGCGCTTCCCCATATGGCGAAAAATTGGCGGGGTGGCTTTTCTGGATTACGGAAATGTTTTTCCGAAAAGTTTTGACTATCCGTTTGGTGACCTGCGATACGCCGTTGGCACGGGTTTGCGTTATAAAGTCGCGGGAATTCCGATTGCTGTTGATTTTGGCTACGCTCTCAACCACGACTCGCGCCTAAAACGGTATCAGTTCTTTCTGGACGTGGGACACGCTTTTTAGCGTTTGCCAAGCGTTTTGTCCAGATTTCGCGCCGCCTGCCCTATGCGTTTTTCGTTTTCCACCAGAGCGAAGCGCACAAACCCTTCGCCGTGTTTGCCAAATCCCACTCCCGGAGAAGAGACAACACCCGCTTTTTTTACAAGCATCTTTGAAAACTCAAGCGAGCCCATTTTTTCAAACTGTTCGGGAATTTTCGCCCAGACGAACATAGTTGCGGACGGCGGCTCAATCTCCCAGTTGGCTTTGGCGAATGATTTTATGAGTTTGTCGCGTCTTGAGCGGTAGGTTTCTCTTACTTCGTCAACGCATTTCTGCGAGCCGTTCATTGCAAGAATGGACGCGATTTGGATGGGCTGGAAAATTCCGTAGTCAAGGTAACTTTTAATCTTCTTCAAATGCGCCACAATCTCCGGGTTGCCCACCATAAATCCAACCCTCCAGCCCGGCATATTGTAGGTTTTTGAAAGTGAGTAGAACTCAACGGCGACTTCCTTCGCCCCTTTGACCTGCATTATGCTCGGAGGCGTGCCATCAAAACACAACTCCGCGTAGGCAAAATCGTGAATAATCAGAATCCCCGCCTCGCGCGCTAAATCCACAATCTTTTCAAAGAAATCAATGTTGACTGTCTGAGTGGTCGGATTGTTTGGAAACGACACCAGAATTGCCTTTACCTTTTTTCCGTTCTTGCGCACCGCTTTCTCTATTGAGCCTATAAGGGTGTCGGTGTCGGAGACAAGCGGAACCGGAACCGGCTTGCCTCCGGCTATGGTTACCGAGTAAGGGTGAATTGGATACGCCGGAACCGGGACAATTACGCTGTCTCCGGCGGAGAGCAGGCACGGCATAAGATGTGAAATTCCCTCTTTTATGCCCATTGTGGCGACCGCTTCCCTGTCGGGGTTGAGTTTTACGTTAAACCTCCGCTCATACCAGTCGCAAACAGCTTTTCTCAAGTTCGTTATTCCGGCGGACGCCGAATAACGGTGGTTGCGCGGTTTGCCTGAAGACTCAATCAGTTTTTCAACAATATGACCTGGGGTCGGGCGGTCCGGATTGCCCATGCCCAAATCAATTATGTCTTCCCCTTTTATCCGTGCGTCTTTCTTGAGTTTGTCAACCGTGCTGAAGACGTATTCCGGAAGGCTTTGTATAAGAGGCGACTTCCATCGCCCGCCCGAACCTTTCATGATAAAGCGATTATATTTTAACGCTCTTGAATTTCAACTTGTCGATCCGGACTTTTCCAGTCCGCTTTTGCCTGTTAGATTTACTTGGGATGGAGAAAAAGCGGACAAAAAAGGTGCGAATTACCCATCTGAAGCGCATGAAGGAAGACGGGCGTAAGATTGTCGCCATCACGGCTTACGACTGGTCTGTTGCTTCAATAGTTGATGAGTGCGGCGTTGATGTTGTTCTCGTGGGCGATTCGCTCGGCAACGTTGTTCAGGGGCTTGAGAGCACAATTCCGGTGCGCATGAGCGAGATGATTTACCACACAAAAAACGTGGCGCGCGGCATCAAAACGGCACATCTGTGTGCGGATATGCCGTTTCTTTCGTATCAGGCAAGCGACTATGACGCCGTAAGGAATGCCGGAAATCTTATGAAACGCGGCGGCGCGGAATCGGTAAAAATAGAGGTCAACGCAACGCGCTACACAAAAACCGTTCGCGCCCTCACGGACTCGGGGATTCCCGTTATAGCACATGTGGGGCTGTGTCCGCAGTCGGTCAATATGCTCGGTGGATACGGAGTTCAGGGAAAAACTTCAGAGTCCGCGCAGTTTATCTACGACCTTGCCCTTGAATGCGCCGGCGAGGGAGCGTTTGCGCTTCTTCTTGAGCGTGTTGAGCCTTCTCTTACGGAAAAAATAACCTCCGCAGTCGACATACCGGTTATAGGCATCGGTTCGGGCGGCGGATGTGACGGTCAGGTTCTTGTTTTTGACGACATGGTGGGACTTACAAAGGGTCCGCTACCGGGATTTGTGAAGAAATACTCCGAAGCAAGAAAAATCTTTTCCGCCGCGACCGGAGAATACATCCGTGAAGTCAGAAAAGGCGTTTTCCCATCTCCGGACGGGAAAAAACGGTGAAATCCCCCGCCATCATCAGAACGGTTGACGAGATGAGGGAATTCTCGTCCGCCGCGGTGCGTAACGGGCGCAAAGTCGGTCTTGTTCCCACCATGGGATCAATTCACGAGGGGCATTTGAGCGTTGTGCGGGAGACTTCCGCCCATGCCGATGTGTGCGTGGCAAGTATATTTGTCAATCCACTTCAATTCTCAGCCGGAGAGGACTACGGAGGTTACAAAAGGGACGAAGAGGGCGATGTTGAAAAACTTTCCACCACCGGAATTGACGCTGTTTTTCTGCCGTCCGCGGATGAGATATACCCGCCCGGGTTTCAGACCTCCGTTGAGGCAAGCGAGTTGCAGAAGTTTCTTTGCGGCGCTTCAAGGCCCGGTCATTTCAAAGGGGTGGCGACTGTTGTAATGAAACTTTTCAACATAGTCAGTCCGGATGTGGCGGGATTTGGCGAGAAAGATTTTCAGCAACTCGCGATAATCAAAAGAGTTGTCAGGGATCTTCATCTTGACGTTCACATAATAGCGGTTCCCACCGTGAGGGAGCCGTCCGGTCTTGCCATGAGTTCGCGAAATGAATACCTTTCTGAACAGGAAAGGGAAACGGCGGTTGCTATTCCGCGCGTTTTATTTAAAATGAAGCGGCTTTTTGAGTCGGGGATGCGTGAGAGCGCGGAGATTTTGAAAGACGGCGGGCGGTTTCTCGCCGGTGAGGGAATTGTTGAGGTGGATTACCTTGAGATTTGCGACCCTGAGACGCTTATTCCGGTTGAAAAAGCGTCCGAAGGGAGTTTAGCGGCAATTGCCGCGAGGGTTGGGAAAGCCAGACTTATAGACAGCATAAGATTTTGAAGGGGAGGAATTTGCAATGAAAATAAGTTTGCTGAAATCAAAAATTCACAAGGCGATAGTTACCGAAGCCGACCTTGAATACGAAGGGAGTTTGACTCTTGACCCGGTTCTCATAGAGGCGGCGGGTTTGCTTGTTCATGAGAAGGTTTCCATATTCAACGTTACTAACGGCCACAGGTTCTTTACATACGTGATAGAAGGTGAAAGAGGCACAAATGCGGTGTGTGTGAACGGCGCGGCCGCCCATCTGGCGCGTGAGGGCGATTCGTTGATTATCGTGAGTTTCGGTTCATATGATGAGAGCGAATGCAAGAACCACAAGCCCAAGTTTGTTTATGTTGATGAGCGCAACAACATCACGGCGGTAAAACACGAAGTAAGCCCATTCACAATACCGGAGGTTGGGCATAAACAATAATACTTCTTGAATTCCCCCGTCTTAAGAGGGATAATGAAAGAGAACTGGGGGCTGGAGTTGTTTAGCCGTCAATTCTTTATATAGAATTCCGATTTTTATTTATCTGTTTGTTCCGGGAGAGATGGTTTTATGAAAGCGATTATTCTTGCTGCAGGTTTGGGGAGCAGGTTGCGCCCTTATACCGAATATGTTCCAAAGTGCTTGCTTGACGTGGGCGGCACCTCACTCCTTCAAAACCAGATAAACCACATAAGAGACTGTGGAATAAATGATGTTGTTATTGTTGTCGGCTTCGGTTTTAACAAAGTTGAGGCCTTTCTGCGCAGTTATGACAGCATCGGCATGAGGATCAAAACCCTTTACAACCCGTTCTACACAACGACCAACAGTCTTGTGTCTCTGTGTCTGGCGCGGGGCGAGATGAATGATGATTTGGTCATAATGAACGGCGATGACATATTTGAGATAGATATTCTGGACAGCATGATAAACGCGAGGAAAGAAAACATAGTGCTTCCGGTCAAAAAGAAAGAGAATTACGATGAGGAAGACATGAAGATAAGGATGGAAAACGGTCATGTGTCGCTTGTAACAAAAGACATTAAAGACCATATCCATTACGAGTCGGTGGGATTGCGTCTTTTCAGGGGAACCGGTGTCGAAATGTTAAAGAGGGCTTCCGAAGAGGAGATGAGGTCTGGAAATGTGCGCCAGAAATGGTATGTGTCATGCATACAGAGGCTTTTGAACAAGGGCTATAAAATCAAACCTTTCGACATAGGCAATATGTTCTGGATGGATGTTGACTATCCAAAAGATCTGTTTCTCGCCAAAAATAACTTTGACAAATTTGTGTTCGGCGGCGGGCGTCGCGCCGCGGTTGGCGGATCTCTGAAAATAGTTTCTTCGGGTTAACCCTGCAATGACGGACGCCCTGATTGTGGCTTGCGGGACAGGATTTCAAGGCGAGTCCCTTGAAGATTTTCTTGAATTTTCCGTGGGCGGACTCACACAGGTCCGCAGGCTTGTGCGTTCTTGTCTGAAGAGCGGCATTGATGACATCACCGTTGTTTCAACGGCTTCTGAATCCACATTAAGACGCATGCTTCCCGAATCCGTTTCGGGTGATGCAAAGATAACTTTTACAGCGCCCGGCACCGTTTTTGCCGAACGTGACCGGGGAGGCAAAGTCCTGATATTGCAGGCAAACCTGTTTTTTCAGATGCCTCTTCTGGAAAAATTCATCAAGGAAAGTCCTTCCACCGGCGGGGCGGTTTTGATGAAAACCTCCGAAAATGACTCCACGGGCACAAAAATTACAAAACCGCTCGGCGCGGCGATTGTTGAGCCCGAAGCCGTGGCGGACCTTCTTGAAGACTGCAATCTGTCCAGATGGGTGGGGCGTTACAGAATGGAGGGCATCACTGAGTATGAAAACTCCGAAGGTCTTTACGCCATCAATCTTGATGCCGAGTCTTTTTCAGGAGCGCGGCGGCTTATTGCTTCAACCGTGGGAAAGACCTCAACCGGCTGGATAGCCAAGAATATAAACGGCAAGCTGTCTTTGCCAATAAGTTTGTGGCTTGCCTGCAACACTTCGCTTACCCCCAACCATATAAGCGTTCTGACCAACATTGTGGCGGGCGTGCCGTGCATAATCGCGTATTTGACGGGGTATCCGTTTCTCGGGGCGGTCTTTATGCAAATCGCCGCGATTCTTGACCGTTGCGACGGCGAGGTGGCGCGCCTCAAACTACTTGAAACGAAGAGAGGCGAATGGGTCGACACGATAAGTGACCAACTAACAATCGGGGGCTTTGTCATCAGTGTTCCGGTCGGCTACTACATTCACGGAGACAACCAGCATCTGGCTTTGTGGCTGGGCCTTTTGAACCTGTCCATTTTTCTTTTCTTTCTGGTGTGGTCTTTCATTTTTATGGTTCGTTACACGAAGTCCGGAAGTCTGGTTTCATACCACCGCATTGACGAACTTTTAGGCAACGCCCCACTTTCCCCGGTCAGGCGCCTCATGGCTTTCCTGCGTCCGGTAATGAGGAGAAACTTTTACTCGCTGGCTTTCGTGTTTTTGGCGGCGGCCGGAGGCTATATGTGGATTCTGATTGTTACGACAATGGGGCTTGTCGGAATCTTCCTTCACCAACTTGAAGACATTTTCAGAATCCGGGGACGAGTTCCCCGCAAAGAGTCCTAAAAACCGTTTGTGCTGTCTTTGTAGGTTTTCAATTCGCCTTTGACTTTGTTAATCATCGCGAAAATTCCTATCATGTTCACAAACGCCATAAGAAAGATAAGGGCGTCGGACAAACTGATAACCGATGACAGGCTGATAGCCGAGCCGATTGCCACGCAGACGCAAAATATGGCGTTGAAGGTCAGTTTGTTGCTTTCAGTCTCGCCGAACAGAAATGTCCAGGATTTAAGACCGTAATAACTCCACGATATCATTGAGGAGAAAGCGAAGAGTATCGCGGCAAAAGCCAGAACATACGGGAACCACGATATTGAAGACGCGAACGCCGCCGATGTTATTTCAATTCCCGCCATGCCTCCGTCTGTAATCTGATAGGTGCCGGTCAGAACTATCACAAGGGCTGTTATGGAACAGATGACAACTGTGTCCAAAAACGGCTCAAGAAGCGAAACCAGACCTTCCGTCGCGGGGTAGTTTGTCTTTACCGTGCTGTGGGCGATTGCCGCCGAACCGAGCCCCGCTTCGTTGGAGAAAGCGGCTCGTTGAAATCCCCATATCATCACTCCCAACGCTCCGCCTTCAACCCCTTCGGGCGTGAAGGCGCCATGGAATATCAACGACAACGCTTCGGGTACCTGGTCAAATCTGAGTCCGATAATCACAAGTGCCGCGCCCACGTAAACAATCGCCATAAACGGAACAATTTTTGAAGTTACGCGACCTATCTGTTTTATTCCGCCGATGATAACAAGCCCGAGCACTATGGCGACAACCACTCCGAAAATCCAACCTGAAGTGGCGCCTCCGCCTGAAATCTCGCTGAACTGTGTGAAAGACTGGTTCGCCTGAAAAAGGCATCCCGCGCCTATTGCTCCGCCCACGCAAAACACCGCGAACAAAGACGCAAGAACCTTGCCGAGTTTTTTCATTCCCATTTCTTCAAAGCCGCGCGAAAGGTAATACATCGGCCCGCCCGACACGGAACCGTCCGGATTTTCCTTGCGGTATTTAACTCCCAGAGTGCATTCACAAAACTTGAGCGACATTCCAAACAGCCCCGCCACCATCATCCAGAATGCCGCCCCGGGACCGCCTTGTGAAACTGCTATGGCAACTCCGGCTATGTTGCCGAGTCCCACGGTTGCTCCGCATGCGGTCGTGAGCGCCTGAAAGTGGCTGACTTCTCCGGGCGCGCCCGGTTGCGATGATTCCGGCGTTTTCCCGCTCACAATATCTATTGCGTGTTTAAAACCTCTTATGTTTATGAATTTGAAATATATGGTGCAGAAAATGCTTGCTCCGATGAGCACAGCGACCACAATTTTGATGTCGCTTCCGAAAAGCGGAACGGAAACGAAAACCCATTTCCCCAATATCTCCGCGAGCGGGCTGACCGCCTGATCAATGGCTTTGTCAATTTCCGCGCGCGCCGTAATCGGTAAAAACAGCGCGAAAAACGCTGAAAGTATTGAAAACGGTTTCGGGAATAATGACATTCGGGTTTCCTCCGGAAAAACAGACGAATTGCGAGATACGGACTAACGGACAATACTTTTTCGTGTAAGTATACGAGTTTACGCGGGCTTGACAATTGAGGGCTTTTCAAATATTTAACTACCTCTGAAAAAGACGCAAAACCGCTAACAGAGGACGTAATTTGGCTGAAAAAAAGGTGAAAAAGAACAAAACCGTTGTTAAGGGGACATCCTCAAAATTCAAAACAAAGGATAAGGTTGCCCCCGTTGCAAAGAAAACCGCGAAGAAAAAACCTTCCGCCTCCGCACAGACAAAAAAGAGCGTGTCCGCCGCGAAATCCGGCAAATACGGAAAGCGGTTTCTTGACGAAATCACAAAGGAGCTGTTACTCATGAAAGATGGGCTTCTGAAAGATGTTTCACGCTCTCTTCAGCAGGAAAACAGCCTTAATGTGGGAGATTTTTACGACAAAGCATCCGATGACAGAGAGAGAGTTCTGTCGCTGACTTTTTCCGAGCGAGAGCGCAACAAACTGAATCAGATTGAAGACGCGCTCAAACGCGTAAGAGAGGGAACTTACGGAGTTTGCGAGATGACCGGCGAAAAAATCGGCGAAGACCGTTTGCGCGTGATGCCTTTTGCCCGTTTTACGATTGAAGCTCAGGAAGAGATGGAAAAAGTCGGCTGAAGTTTTTCCATATTCTCTCTGCACGGCGGTTTTACTATTCCCCTGTCCGTTATTATGCAGTCAATATTTTCGGCGGGCGTTATGTCAAAAGCCGGATTCATGATTTTCGCGCCTTTCGCGGCGGTGCGCGTCCGTCCGATGTGGGAAACCTCCCGTTCGTCTCTCTGCTCAATGGGAATGTCTTTGCCGCTTGCGCAGTTCATATCAACTGTTGACCATGGCGCGGCGACGTAAAACGCGATTCCGTGGTGTTTTGCCAGAACGGACAGTTGATAGGTTCCTATCTTGTTTGCGACATCTCCGTTTGAGGCAATTCTGTCCGCCCCGACAATAACCGCATCCACGCCGCCGTTCTTCATAACGTATCCCGCGGCGGTGTCGGTTATGACCCGAACCGGTATGCCGTCATCCGAAAGTTCCCATGCCGTAAGCCGCGCCCCTTGAAGCAGAGGGCGGGTTTCGGATGAGATAACATTTATTTCCTTGCCCGAGTCCCTCGCGGCTCTCAAAACTCCGAGCGCGGTTCCGTATCCGGCGGTCGCCAGACCTCCGGCGTTGCAGTGAGTCATAACGGTCGCGCCGTTTTTTATGAGCGGCTCTCCGGTTTTCCCTATTTTTTTGCAAAGATTCAAGTCTTCATCGCAGATGGCGATTGCTTCGGCGCGCAGAATTTCAGCGATTTTCCCGGGCTCCGATTCAGGGTTGGAGGAAAGCAATTTTCCCATCCTTTCAAGCGCCCAGAAGAGATTGACCGCCGTGGGGCGTGTTTGCGCCAGCGTTTCACTCACTCGCGCCATTTTTCTTGCAAATTCCCGTTTTGTCCCGAACTTGTTTTCCGCCGCGCCGAGGGCGTATCCCATCGCCGCCGCGATGCCAATCGCGGGAGCGCCTCTTATTGCCATTGAGCGTATTGCCTCGGCAACCTGCTTGTGAGTTTTACACTCAAGATAGGTTTTTTCTCCGGGCAATTTTCTCTGGTCAAGAATGACCGCCGCGCCGTTTTTCCATTCAATTGTTCTGAAAGGCATCGTAAGCCGCTTCTACCGGACGTCCCGCGTATTCTCATCGGAGTCTTTCTCTTCTGGAGGCAGTGAGGCGAGCAACCCGGTGGATTGCGCCGCCGATTCGGTCTGCGGAAAGTTTTTTGCCACATAGGTGAATCTGCGCCGCGCCGCTTCGTAGTGTTTGCGCCTCAGGTAGAACTTTCCTATTTCCAGTTCGCTTTCAGCCAGTGTTTCATTGCAGAAGCCTATTTTCTCAAGCGCGCTGTCTTTGTGCTCCGTTTCGGGGTGATATGACAGTAGCGACTGATACCAGTAAATGGCCTGTTTGCACGGTTCCTGATCCCTTGTGTATGATTCCTTCATCCTGTAAAAACTCTCCGAAAGTCCTAAAAGCGCGTGTTCGCGCCCCGGGTGTTTGGGATTGTCCGCGATGAATCTCTTATACTGGTCCGCGGCGCTCTGAAACTTTTCATCGGCGAAGTAGATGTCGGCGGTTTTCAACGAAGCAAGCGGCGCGTAAGAACTGAAGCCGTGCCGTATCTGCAACTCTTGAAGTATGTCAAGGGCGTGTTCGTAAGAAGATGCGCCTTTGTCCGCGATTTCGGATGACCGAGTGAACATCTGCTCGGCCGTCATTGCCGAATAGTCCGCGCCGCCCCCGCATGAGCAAAGTATCAGCGCGGCGGCCGCGAGCGTGAAAAAAGTTCGTTTTTGAAGCATTTTAACAGTCCTAAATATCAACTATTGGCGTTTCCAGTCAAGACCTTACAGTCCCAAATCTATAAGCAGTTTTCCGTTTTCAATATTCACGCCTTTTCGCAGAGCTTCATTCTCGCCGCCGCCCGCGATTTTCAGCGCATACGGCATAATTTTGCCCGAAAGGGCGTAGGTCGCCGTTCTCGCCGCGAGAGAGGGAATGTTTGTTACGCAGTAGTGCGTTACACCGCTTGTTTTGTAAACGGGGTCGGTGTGAGAAGTGGGGCGGCTTGTTTCCGAACAGCCTCCCTGGTCTATTGAAACATCGGTGAAAACCGAGCCGTCTTCCATCGCCGCGATTGCTTCGGCGGTTATTACTTTTGGCGCCACGAGACCCGGAACAAGAACCGCGCCCACAACAAGGTCAGACCGCGCGCACTCCTCATTTATGAGCGAATTGTATGACGGCAGCGTTTTAACTCTGCCTCCAAACCGCTCGTGAAAAAGCGTGAGTTTTGCCGGGTTTTTGTCTATGACCGTAACCTCCGAGCCCATGCCAAGTGCGACTTCCGCCGCGCCGCCGCCCACTATTCCGCCGCCCACCACAAGAGTTTTCGCGGGGCGCACTCCCGGAACGCCGCCGAGCAGAACTCCTTTGCCGTCATTGTCTTTTTGTAGATACGCCGCCCCTATCTGTGCGGAAATTCTTCCCGCTATAAGGCTCATCGGCTCCAGTAACGGCAACGCGCCGTCTGCGGTTTGCACGGTTTCAAAAGCGATCGCTCTGGAGCCCGAAGCAACAAGGGCTTCGGTCAGGCGCGGTTCCGCCGCGAGATGCAGATAGCAGAAAAGTGTGTGCTTTTCGGTGATAAGCGTATATTCGCTTTCCTGCGGTTCTTTGACCTTTACAATCAAAGACGCCTCTTCAAAAACCTCCGCCGCCGATTGCGCGATTTGCGCGCCCGCCGAGGAGTATTGCTCGTCGGTTATTCCCACCCCGTTTCCCGCGGATTTTTCAACGATTGTTTCGTGCCCCGCTTCGGTAAATGTGCGTATGGCGCGCGGGGTCAGGGCGACTCTGAATTCAGAGGTTTTCACCTCTTTTGGAATTCCTATTTTCATAGATTGTTATTTCAGGGTTTCGCCGGGTTTGAGCGCGGCAATCTCCAGCCCCTTCATGTCCGAAGTCAGTTTTCCGAGTTCTTCGGGCGTGCCGGTGAGCGGCGGGAAGGTGGCGTAGTGCATCGGAATCACAATCTCAGGCGATATGAATTTGCAGGCGTATGACGCTTCCAGCGGTCCCATTGTGAACAGGTCGCCTATGGGCAGAAACGCGAGTTTCGGCGCGTAAATCTCTTTTATGAGTTTCATGTCGCTGAAAATGTTAGTGTCTCCCGCGTGATACATGCGGTAACCGTCTTCAAGTTCAATCACAAAACCGCCCGCCTCGCCGCCGTCTGAGGTTGTGCCGTCTTCCTCGCCGATTCCGCTTGAATGCTGAGCGTGCGTCATCACAAACTTCACGCCTTCAACCGTTTGCCCGCCGCCTTTGTTCATCGGGCAGCAGTTCTCAACGCCTTTTGTTCCGAGCCACGCGCAGATTTCCCAGTTCGCCACCATTTGCGGTTTGTGTTCTTTGGCGATTTCAACGGCATCATTGATGTGGTCAAAATGACCGTGTGTTATCGCGATAACGTCAACTTTTTCAACCTTGTACAGGTTTTCCGGACACGCGGGGTTTCCTTTCACCCACGGGTCAATAAGCACATTTTTGCCTTTCGGCGTTTTCACCATAAAGGTTGAGTGTCCGTAATATGTTATTTCTGTTCCGTCAGTTAGTTTTCCCACGGCGTTGTTCCTCCTCTCAAGAGTTGTGAAGTCAAACTAACCGCGCCCATTTTTATTGTCAAAAGGCGGGTTCATTGTCAAAGCAATCAGTCAGGGGTTTTCCCGTCCGGTTTTGTGTTATTCTGTATCTTTATTCGCAGGCGGAACCGTTTCCATGCTTGACTGGAAATTTGTTGAACAAAATCTTGATGAAGTGAAGAAAAAACTGTCCGCGCGCGGTTTTGACTTTGATTTTGCGGGGATTTCACCGCTTTTGAGCCGCCGCCGCGAAGTTATAGGGCAGGTTGAGGAGCTGGAGCGCAAGCGCAATGAGGGTTCGCGCGAAATGGCGGCTCTCAAACAAAAGGGCGACGACAAAGGGTTTGAAAAACTCTCCGATGAACTCAAAACCGTTTCAGAAAAAGTGAAATCGCTCAATTCCGACCGGACGGAAATTGAGGAGAAAATCAGAACCGAAATGCTCATAATTCCGAACATTCCGCACGAAAGTGTTCCCGCGGGAGCGGGAGCGGGCGACAACATTGAAGTGAGAAAGTGGGGCGAAAAGCCCGAATTTGATTTTGAGCCTCTGCTTCACGACCAAATCGGGGAAAAACTCCGAATTCTTGACCTTGAGCGCGCGGCGAAAATCACCGGTTCGCGTTTCGCGCTTTATTTCGGTGCGGGTGCGCGGCTTGAACGTGCGCTCGCGAACTTCATGCTTGATATTCACACAAAGGAAAACGGCTACACGGAAACGCTTCCGCCGTTTGCGGCAAACACCGCAAGTTTGACCGGAACGGGTAATCTGCCGAAATTTGAGGACGATCTGTTCAAACTTTCCGGCACGGACTATTTTCTTATTCCGACAGCCGAGGTTCCTGTTACCAACATTTACCGCGATGAAGTTATTTCAGGCGACTTGCCGCTTAAATACGTTGCTCATACGCCGTGTTTCCGCAAAGAGGCGGGTTCATACGGCAAAGACACAAAGGGCATTATGCGACAGCATCAGTTCAACAAGGTTGAGTTGGTCAAGTTCGCGCGTCCGGAAAATTCGTATGACGAGTTGGAAAGCTTAATGGCGGACGCGTGCGGGATTTTGGAAAAATTGGGGCTTCATTACCGCGTTGTAACTCTCTGCGCGGGCGATATGGGGTTTTCCGCCGCGAAAACATACGACATTGAAGTCTGGCTACCGGGAGAGGGCGCGTACAGGGAAATTTCCTCGTGCAGTAATTTTGAGGATTTTCAGGCGAGAAGGGCGGGAATAAGATTCAAAGATGGCAAAAAAACGGCGTTTGTTCACACGCTTAACGGTTCCGGGCTCGCGATTGGCCGCACCGTTGTGGCAATTCTTGAAAACTACCAGCAAAAAGACGGAAGCGTGAAAATTCCCGATGCGCTTGTTGAGTATATGGGAGTGGAGAGGATTGATTAATTAATCCAAGAGTAAAAGAAGTCAGCACAACGGAAGACTGCAAACTTCAACTTGTTTTTGATAACGGGGAGCGTGGTTTGTATGACTGCTCGGATTTGTTGGATTTTGGGGTTTTTGCTGAGTTAAAGGACAAACAATACTTTCAAAAAGCGACCGTTTTAGATGGAACGGTTGTTTGGCCCAATGATCAGGATATATGTCCTGATACGCTGTATTTGGATTCGGTGAGAGGTTAAGCGTTAAAATTCCGGACGCACTTGCGGGGTATATGAGAGGAGTGCAATTTGTTAAAAGGAATGCTTAATGATAAACAGAATACCGTGTTTAAATGGTTGATGAAAAAAGAACTTTCTATATTTGCCGAATTGTACAAAGGAGCAGTTTTCCTTCTCAAAAACAAAACCAGTGGATATGTAAGTTTTGTCTCCCATGCTGGAAGAGAATTGATGAATGGTCTTCCTTCCGAATTGGGAGGGATTCAAAGAAGTCAAGTTCAGTACAGTCAACTATCCGATAAAATATTGGAAAAATGGGAATCTCATTTTAAACCTCTAGAATTGCCCCTCAAGGACAAAGAACACTCTGTACCCTATGAGGTTCTCTTGCCGATTAAGAAATTACTTAAACAACACCATGCTGGGAGACTGAGAGCAGAAAATAAATCAGACTTGTTCTTTTCTGAACTTCTTGATTACTCTTTCAAAGATGAAATTCCCGAGAATTTTTTGAGACCTTGGCGGGAAGCAAAGAAATTTTTTAACTCTAACGTACACGCCCACAAAGGCAGACTGAACCCAGACAGTAGTGATTATGTTGAGAATCACTTTAGACAATTAGATGATTTGTTGTATGTAGTTGCTAGCAGGGAATCTGAGAGGTTTGGAGAGATAGATGAAATCTTACGAAAAACCAACGGATGAAATGGTTAAGAAAGCTCTGGCTTTTGTTAAAAAGGAGAATGATCGTCAGTATTTCTTTACTAGATTACAAAATCCTTTGTGGGTAAAACCTTTAAAAGAGCGCGGATATTTTGCTTCTCCTCCACCAATACGGAAATTGTCAGATCATAGTGTTCAATTGCCTTGGTGGCCAGAATTGCGTTATCTCAAGAATGTGGCAAAAAATGAACCGGAAGATGTAGTCGAAATTTTATTAAAAATTCCTCAGACTAATAACACGAGAATCTGTGAAGATATTATTGATATTGCACTAGAACTCAGTGGAGAACATTCGGCAAAACTTGAATCAAAGATTCTCGAATATTTTGATACTGATTATTATATTGCGTATTCGAATGAAAGATGCTCAAACTTATTAATGCATTGGACACAGGAGAATCAGATTAAAGTTGCATTGAATTTTACTAAGGAACTCATCAAATTTTCTCCAGATAGTGACAATGAAAGAAGGCGCAAAAAGAATCCAGGCTACGATGGAATTTTAGAGCCTCGTACTATGTTTAGTGATTTTGAATACCGACAGATACTTGAGAAAGGAGTTTCTTTTCTGACAGACAAGGAGCCTTTTCAAGTTGCTAATCTTTTGATTGATGAAGTAGACAGAATGATTGAGATGAGGGAGATTTATGAAAGAAAATCTTATGACAAGTCGAGGATTTGGTGTGCAACATTGAGAAAAGAAAAAGGTTTCTACAATGAACCTAAGAGAGATCTTGTTCACGCAATGACCTATGCATGTGAAAAAACCTATGAACAAATGCCAGATTCGGTAGCAGAATTAGATGGAAAATTACGAGAAAAACACTGGAGGATTTTTCAACGAGTTCGTCAGCATTTGTACTCATTCAATGTAAACGAACAAACTAAGCCTTGGATTCTTGATTTTGTTCTTTCACATCAAGACTATGGTGTCCATTCTTATAGTTCTGAGTTTCAAAAAATGATTCGTTGTGCATGCGAGCATTTTGGATATGGGTTTTTGCCGGAAGAAAAAAGAGCAGAAATTTTTGAAAGGATAATAAATGGTCCATCAAAAAAAGAATTTCGTGATTCCATGGGTGACAATTGCTCAGAAGAAAAGTTTATTAAACAACAAAAACATTTGCACAAGTGTCAACTCACCCCATTTAAAAATGTGCTGTACGGGAAATATCTAACTTATTTTCAGAGTCTCACAAGTTCAAAAGAAACTCTTCTTGCCGACAAAGATTATGTTTCAGGGAGAGTTGTAGTAGGAGCAATAAAAGACCGGAGCCCCAAATCCAGAGATGAACTTGCGAAGTTATCGGATGAAGAAATCTTAAATTTTGTAAATGAATGGGAAGACACCCATAGAGATACTGATGATTGGTTTGTTGAGATTAACATTAGATCTCTTGCAAGTGAATTTCAAATGCTTTTAGAGGAAGAAATTATTCAGGACAATTCAAGATTTCGATTCTGGATAAATCACCGCGAACAAATTCGTCGCCCGATTTATGTTCGTTCGTTTATTCAAGCTTTTCAAGAGAGAATCAAATCTGGCAACCTTGAAAAAATAGACCAGTGTTTTGATTTGTGTGAATGGGTGTTGTCACATGAAAGTCAATCGGGAGAATTTGAGAATGAAAAATCATTCGATACACCTGACTGGTCAAGTTCACGTTTTGCTGTAGGTGACCTGATAAGTGAATGTTTGAAGGAGAACGTAAAAACACCACTTTCTAAACGTGAAAGACTTGCTAAGTTGCTGGAATTGCTTTGCACTCAATACGATTGGAGGCTGGATGAACAGCGTCCGGTTTTGATTGATGGAGATAGTAGTCTCGATGAAGCAATTAACAATACTCGTTGCAGAGCATTGGAAACCTTGGTGAGTTTTGGTTGGTGGATTAGGAAGCATTCAGGCGAAAATTCTAATGTGCAAGAAGTTACACAAATTCTTGAAACCCGAAGAATGTGTGCCCATCCGTTAACACTTCCTGAGTATGCAATTTTAGGATCTTGCTATCAAAATATTTATTTGTTAGATAAACAATGGGCTTCTGATAACAAATCTTTTTTCTTTCCTCAAGGCAATCTTTGTGAATTTATTGAATCTTTTGGAAATTTTCTCGACAATAATCCCTGGGTACCCATTGTTGATGTTGTTCGTAATGAACTTGAATTTACCCTTGAAAATTTGGATGAAATCAAAAAACAAGAGAGCAAAATATCTAGAATGTTGGTAAATGGGCTAGGTTGCTATTTGTTCGATTGTTATCTACTTGAAGAGTGTTCAATTGGTAGTCAGGAGAGTTTGCTCAACAAGTATTATCAAAAAACTGAAAAAAAGTATTGGGCGAAGCTATTTTATCATACAGGCAAGCATACTGGGGAAAAACTTGATGAAAAACTCAAAAAAAGAGTAGTTGAGTTTTTCGATTGGCGTTTGACCTTTAAGGATCAGGATGAATTACATGAGTTCGCTTTCTGGATGAAGGCTGAGTGTTTAGATGTTGAATGGAGACTGAAATCTTTGTTGAGTATTCTCAACATCGTTAAGGATTTCGAAGATATTGAATTTTCTATTTTGACAGAATCTTTGTGTGAAATGTTAGAAAGTAACCCATCTCTTGTTGTTGAGTGTTTTGCCGGATTGACAGGTGCTATAGATAAAACTACCTATGTTCGGGTTGATCAAGCCAGAATAATTCTAAATGCAGGGCTTAAAGATGAGAATCCTGAAGTGAGAAACAACGCCGAACAAGCACGGGAAAATCTTCTTCGACGAGGACATTTTGATTTTTTGAATATGGAGGACTAATGCTGTTTTAATTGCACATAAGTGCCTTCAGGGTCTTGTATTTGTCAGAAACCCGACAAGCGGGCTCTGCGCAAGAAAGTTGCCAGTTACTGAAATAAAGAGTTTAAGAAGAATGTCAATAGAATGTGGGTATGAAAGTTATGAACAAGTTCTTGGCTTTTTTATCAAATGTCGCCTAAATCTCCATAATCTCTTTTTCTTTCTTTTCCACAAGCGAGTTTATTTTGGAGATAAACTCATCGGTTGATTTTTGAATGTCGGACAGTGCTTTTTTACTTTCGTCTTCGCTCATTCCCTCTTTTTCCATCGCTTTTACCTTTGTGTTCAAATCCTTTCTTGTCTGCCGTATGGAAACGCGGTGGTCTTCGGCTATTCTGCTTGCGATTTTTACAAGTTCGGTGCGCCGCTCTTCGCTGAGTGGCGGAATTGAAATTCGTATCATTTTTCCGTCCCGTGCGGGCGTGAGACCGAGGTCTGATTGATTAACCGCTTTTTCAATATCGCCTATGACGGTTTCGTCCCACGGCTGAATCATCACCGTTTGCGGGTCGGGCGAGGTTATTCCCGCGACCTGATTAAGCGGCATTTTCGCGCCGTGATAATTAACCTCCAGCCCTTCAAGCAAACCCGTTGACGCTTTTCCCGTGCGAAGTTTTGACAACTCGCCTTCCAGCGCGGAAATGGTTTTGCCCATTTTTTCCGCAGTTTGATTTCTTATTTCTTCGCTCATTTTCCGCTCCATACCTTCGTGCCGATTTTTTCGCCGCACACAACTTTTTTCATATTCCCCGCCTTGAACAGATCGAAAACTATAATGGGAATTCCGCTCTCCATGCACAGTGAAATAGCCGTTGTGTCCATAACGTCCAGTTCCTTCTGGATGGCTTCCATATAGGTGAGTTCGGTGAATTTTTTGGTGTCTTTGTGTTTTTTCGGGTCTTTGTTGTAAATGCCGTCAACTTTTGTTCCTTTCAGAACGCAATCCGCGCCGATTTGCAGAGCGCGCAAACTTGCCGCCGTGTCGGTTGTGAAAAACGGGCTGCCCGTTCCGGCGGCGAAAATCACAATCCTGCCTTTTTCAATGTGCCTCAGCGCACGCCGCTTTATAAACGGCTCGGCGACCTGTTTGATTTCAAGCCCGCTTTGAACCCGCGTGTCAACGCCGTGTTTTTCCAGATAGTCCTGAAGAGCGATGGCGTTTATAACGGTCGCGAGCATTCCCATGTAGTCCGCCGTTGACCTGTCCATTCCGCTGGCACTGTCCGAACTGCCTCTGAAAAAGTTTCCGCCGCCGATTACAAGCGCGATGTCAACGCCGAGACGGGTCAAATCTTTGAGCTCTTTTGACACCTTGTCCAGCATCTTGGTGTCTATGCCGAACTCATCTTTGCCTTGAAGGGCTTCGCCGCCTATTTTCAGAAGGATTCTTTTGTAGAGAGGTTTTTTCCGGTTGGACGGCATGGCATCAGGTTTTAAGACTCTCCGAGTTGGAATCTCGTGAATCTTCTGACTATTATGTTCTCGCCCGTTTTGGATATCGCGGACGAAACAAGGTCCGAGATTTTTGTTTTCGGCTCCCTTATGTAGTCCTGCTCAAGAAGGCAGACTTCTTTGCAGAATTTCTCAATTCCGCCTTGCACTATTTTTTCCAGAATTTTGTCCGGTTTGCCTTCCTCTTTGGCGCGGGCTGTGATGATTTCTTTCTCTTTTTTAAGAATCTCCTCAGGGATTTCGTCCCTTGAAGTGTAAAGCGGGCCCGTTGCCGCGATTTGCATCGTTATCTCTTTTGAAAGGTTTGAAAACTCCTCGTTTCTGGCGACAAAATCGGTTTCGCAGTTGAGTTCAAGCATAACCCCGATTTTTCCGCCCGGGTGGATGTATGAGGTTACGAGGCCTTCGGGCGTGTTTCTGCCGATTTTCTTTGAAGCGCGAGACGCGCCTTTAATTTTGAGAAGGTCAATCGCCTTATCCATGTCGCCGCCGGCTTCTTCCAGAGCGTTTTTGCAGTCAAGAAAAGAGGCTCCCGTGAGGTCTCTGGCTTCTCTGACCATGCTTGAGGTAACTTCCGCCATCACTACTTTTTCCCGTCCGGTTTCGAACCCGGCTGTTCTTTGGGAGTTTTCCGCGTATCCTCAACTTTGTTTTCCTGTTTGGGCGGTCGGTTTTCGTTAACTACGGAGATTTCAGCGGGATTTTCTTCATCCTCTCCGAATTTCTTGAACACGTAAACCTTCTTCTCAACTATGGGGCCTTCCATTTCCTTTTTCTGTTCCCTGAGCTGTTCTTCGGGAATGTCTTTTACGGTTTCGGCGTAGATTTGGGCGCCCTCAACACACGCATCGGCGATTTTTGAAGCGAACAGTTTAATTGCCCTCATCGCGTCATCGTTGGTCGGAATTACATAGTCAATTCCCGTCGGGTCGCAATTTGTGTCAACCAGACCGACAATCGGAATGCCGAGTTTTTTCGCCTCTTTGAAAGCGTTTTGTTCCTTGTTGGTGTCAACAATGAAAACCGCATCCGGCAGTCGTTTCATTGAGGCAATTCCGCCGATTATGCTTGAAAGTTTCGCTTCCTCTTTTCTCAGTTTGACGGCTTCCTTGTTCGGAAGAAGGTCCATTTTGTTTTCTTCCTCCAGTTTTCTGAGCATTTCCATATATTGAAGCCGTGAACGGATTGTGCTGAAGTTCGTAAGTGCTCCTCCGAGCCACCGCACATTCACAAAAGGCATTGAGCACCTTTGGCTTTCTTCCTTGATTATGCCGCGCGCCTGCTGTTTTGTTCCCACAAACAGAACGATTCCGCCTTTTGAAGTGAGTTCAAATACGAACTGATAAGCGACTCTGAAAAGATCAACGGTTTTTTGCAGATTGATTATGTGAACGCCGTTGCGAACATCGAAAATGTGGTTTTTCATCTTCGGATTCCAGTAACTTTTCTGGTGTCCGAAATGGGCTCCGGCTTCAAGAAGTTGCTTCATATTCAACTCCCCATTGCCGCCCATAGGTGTCTCTTGAGTCTCTTCGCTCATTTGTTTCTCCCTTTTTCACGCCACTCGCGCGAAACGCAAGCCATTTTTCTACACAAACGCGGGCTTTTTATCAAGTGTGATAGGTTATATTTCACCGAAATGGCAACAACGGCTTCCCACCTTTTTATCGTCAATCCCGTCGCCGGCAAGGGCGATATGCCCGTTTCCCCCGATGAAATAACGGCTTTGTGCCGCTTAAAGGGCGCGCGGTGCGAAATCCGTTTCACGGGTGCGCCCGGAGACGCCGCACGGCTGGCTTCGGACGGAGTGAAAGAGGGTTTTTCCCGCATCGTCTCGGTTGGCGGAGACGGAACTTCAAGCGAAATCGCGGGCGCTCTCGCGGGAACTCCGGTTCTGTTCGGAGTTGTTGCGGCGGGAAGCGGAAATGATTTTCCTTCCGCGTGCGGTTTGCCATACGGCGCAGACGCGCTTGAAGCGGTTTTTTCAGATTCCTCACGCAAGGTGGACATGGGCGTTCTTGACGGCAAAGGATTTATAAACGGGCTTGGAATCGGAATGGACGGTGCGATAGCCGGGTGTTTTCCAAAATACAGATTTTTAGGCGGCTTTGCGGGCTATCTCGCCGCCGCGGTCAGGCAGGCTTTTGAGTTTGAGGGTTTTTCCGCACGTCTTGAGTTGCCGGAGTCAGAGGAGGAGGGCGGCTGTTTGCTTCTGGGCGTTTCAAACGGCCCCACTCAGGGCGGATTCAGTCTTTCGCCCTCGGCTCGCGCCGATGACGGACTGCTTGATTTTCACTTTGTGAGGGATATGTTCGCGCTCAGGAGAATCGCCGCTTTGGGTCTGGTCGTCGCCGGAAGAGCCGGCGAGCGGTGGATAGGGCGGTTTCAAGCGCAAAGCGGGGTGATAAAGACCTCAAAAGACCTTCCCGCCCATATGGACGGCGAGCCGTTTGTTCTGCCCGCGGGCGGGCACGAAATCCGGGTTAACAAAGGCGCGCTGAATCTGCTTTGCGGCGCACAACGGGGTTCTTGAAAGGTCTGCCGTGCGAATGTAGTCTGCGTTAACATGCTTAAAGCGTTTTTCTCAATGTTTCTTGCCTCCGTTGCCACTTTTGTGTTCGGCTCCATAGGGCTGGTTGTTTCGCTTTTTTCTCAGGATCTTGTGATACGGTTTGCCGTCCGCCCGTGGGGCAAAGCGGTGCTTGCAAGTTGTTTCATACGGTTGCGTGTCAAAGGGGTTGAAAATATTCCGCCCGAACCGTCAATTATAATGTACAATCATCAAAGTGCGTTTGACATTCCCGCCCTTACCGCTTCACTTCCCGTGGATTACAGAATGATCATGAAAAATGAGGTTCTTATGATTCCTTTTGTCGGATGGCTTTCAAAAGCCGCAGGTCACTATTCTGTCGCCAGAGACGGAGGAGGAGGAGACACAAAGCAACTGAAAGTTATGTCGCGCGGAATCAGTGAGAAAAAACAGACGCTTGTGTTCGCTCCCGAAGGCACGCGCAGTGCGACCGGGAGGCTTCTTGATTTCAAAAAAGGCGGTTTTCTAATTGCGTCAGTTTCGAACGCGCCGGTTGTTCCGATGATTATCTGGGGCGGAAAAGACATCAAAAAGAAAAGCGGCTGGGTGTTCAAACCCGGCGGCAGTATGTCCGTGGAGTTTCTGCCGCCTCTGCGTCCCGACAAATCGCTTGCGGGCAGAAAAAGGATTGAAAAACTTGAGCGCGAGGTCAGAGACGCGATGCTTGCGAAGGTAGAAGAGCGTTTCAGAGACGAAGAGGCGTCCGCCGTTCAATAAAAAAGGAAGGTGAAATGAGCTGTAAGATAGCCGACATAGATCTTGAAACCATAGTTTCCCTCACGGGAATGCCGAAGTTGCGCAACTCCGCCAACCCCATGGATCCGCGCGAGATGGCGGGCAGTGTGAGGGTGGCGTTCCGCCCCGTTCCCGGCGGGTATCCGGAGGAACTTCTAAAGTCATTTTCGGACAAACTCAGAAAAAGTCTTGAGCGGCTCGGCGTAACGGTTGTGCCGTGGCGCGAGGCGACGGTTCAGGACAACGCGTTCGGCATTTTTTCGCGCATTTTCAAAATCCGGCGGGTCAAAAGAGACATAAACGCCGTTGTGGACGTGAAAAGAAATCCGTCAATTCTGCGCAAGGCGGCAAGCTTCCTTGCCGAAACCATTTACGGGTTTGTCCGCAAGCCCGGCAGGTCTGTTATGGAAATCCTCAAAATAAGCGGTTGGGCGGACGACTTCACGCAGAAATACATTCAAGACCCGTTCAGCACGCAGGTCATAACAATTGTGCCGCTTGAGAGCGAGTTTGAAGACCCGCAAACCACATACAACATCAAAATAGAAATAGGGCTGAGCCATCTTATCGGCACAATGTCGGAGATTGTAATAGGTGTTTCGGACGATAATTTCGCCATAATCAACATGAACCTGTCCGATTCGGTTTACGCCCACGGGCAGCTTGACGGTTTTGTGCTGAATTCGCTTGTTCCGAAGATTTACGCTCCGATAAAACCGCCTATTTTGAGCAGGTTCAACATAGAGGAATACAATCCGGCGGAAAACAAAAACACCGAGGCGCTCGCGAATCTTGGCAAAACGGTAAGGCCCACGGGGCTTTTTCCCGCAGGATACAAATTCAGCGAACGCATCAGGCGCGTTTCGCATCGCGACGTGCTCAGCAACATACTTGACGGCAGAACGGGAGTTTCCTACGGCTTCATAGCCATTGTTGAGCCGCCCGTATATACGGGAGCCAAAGAGGTTTCGGGCGAAGAGTGGAACGGCTTCACCCCGGTTTCGGGGCTTTCCGATGTGCGCGAAGCGCAGTCCGGCAGATGGTATGCGAAAATCAGCGTCGCGGGCTCTGAAAAATTCAGACAGATTCCCGACATTTGGACGGTAACCTCGCGTTCGGGATGCGACAAAACAAACCTTGACCCCATGACCGACATTGTGCGCATAGGGATTATCAACGGCAAACTTCACTTGCAGACTCCAGCCGGAATGGATTTGTCCCGCCGTGACATCAGGCCGTCTTTTGACACTTTTGTGATTCTCGCTCAGGCGTTTTCGTTCGCGATGTATATGCCCGAAATGGTTGAAAAAGACGGTATGTCCGTACTGCACTTTCACGGCTATCCGTCTCCTCAGTGGTTTGAGAGCGGCGAGTTCTGCGAAGGCGCGGAAAATCCGTCATTGCCGTGCGGAACGGTTGAGGCGGCGCTTTTGAACTACGCGGCGGTCTATAAAGTGGCGGACACTCCGTCCGCCGGGCGCGACATGCGGCTGCTGTGTCTTGTTGAGAGCGACCACGGGGTGAACATAGTCGGCACGGACAAAAAATACCTTGTTGACCGCCTGTCAAACGGCGCGGCGAGCGGAAGCATTATGCTCGGCGGCAAGTTCCTTCCGATGCTCAAACAAGATGCGCTCTCAGACAGAGCCACGGTCTGAAATACGGTATAATTCCCCGTTAACGGAGGGCTGGCAGAACGGCTAATGCACCGGTCTTGAAAACCGGCGTCCTCACGGACTTGGGGGTTCGAATCCCTCGCCCTCCGCGGAAGTTTTATGCCCGAAGAGTGCGAGCACGGCTGTTGCCACAATCCCGAATCTTTTGACTGGTTTTTCTGGGCGTCTTTGTCCGTTGTGGTTTTGCTTTACTGCGCGGATTTTATTCCCGCACGCAGCGCGTTGTTTGGGGATTTAACCTTTGCCGTGCGTGAAATAACCAACACGGTTCTGCCGGGAATCGCTCTCGGCGTTATTTCAATCGCTTTTATCTCACTTGTTCCGCGCGAGGCGGTTGCGTCCGTTCTCGGCGGCGGACACAGCGCGGGAGGCATAGCGCGCGCCGTTTTCGCGGGCGTGTTTTTTGATGTTTGCAATCACGGAGTAGTTTTGCTCGGAGTGAAGTTGTATGAGCGCGGCGCGAGCATGGGGCAGGTTGCCGCCTTTCTGCTCGCGAGCCCGTGGAATTCGCTTTCGCTCACTTTTGTTCTTATCGCGCTTGCGGGCGTGTGGTGGACGCTTGTGTTTATCGCTCTGTCGGTGGTTGTGGCGTTTATCACGGGGCTTGTTTTCATACGGCTTGAAAAAAACGCCGTTGTGCCGCCCAATCCGAACGCGGTTCAGCCGGCGGAAGGGGGTTTGGGCGCGGTTTTTGAGTCTCTTCGCGCCGTGCGCCTGAACCGGAACACGGCGGCGTTTCTCACAGCTTCCGCGTTCCGGGATTCAAAACCCGTTTTGCGCTGGCTTCTTTTCGGTGTGATTCTTGCCGCTTTAATCAGGACTTTCGGGTCGCACATCGGATATGAAGATCTTTTCGGTCCAACGCTCGCGGGGCTTGGCTTAACCGTTATTGCCGCGACCGTGATTGAGGTTTGCTCGGAGGGCTCAACACCGATTGCGGCTGATTTGCTCAACCGCGCCGGTGCGCCGGGAAACGCGTTTACGTTCCTTATGGCGGGCGCGGCGACCGATTACACCGAAATTATGGCGGTTAAAGAGACCACGCGCTCATGGAAACTGTCGCTCTTTATTCCGCTTATTGCGGTTCCGCAGATTGTTTTGCTGTCCGCAATCCTGAACGGTTGGTTTGCGGGGTAGTGGGAATTATTCACAAAACAGACGGCAGTATTTTTGACGAAAAAGCGGATGCGCTGGTAAATCCCGTTAACTGCGTTGGCGCGATGGGCGCGGGGCTCGCGCTTCAATTCAAAAAGCGTTTTGCGGAAAATTTTGATGCTTATGCCGCCGCATGCGAACAGGGAAGGGTGAAAACGGGCGAAATGTTTGTTTTTGAAACCGGCTCGCTTTTTCCGAAATTCATAATCAACTTTCCGACCGAAAACCATTACCGCGATAAAAGCAGAATTGAATACATTGAAAGCGGACTTTCCGCGCTTACCCGCGAGATTGAAACCCGCGCAATTAAATCAATCGCAATTCCGGCGCTGGGTTGCGGCTTGGGCGGTCTTGATTGGAAAGAAGTAAAACCGCTTATAATAAATGCGTTTGAAAATATAAATGGGGTTGAGGTGGTGGTTTTTGAGCCGAGGTGAGGGGTTATGAGTAAAACATTTACAAAGCAAATAGGTGAAATGTCAGAATTGATACTGGAAGAATTAGGTCCAGTATCAGAGTCTGCGAATCAGGAATTGCAAGTTCTCAACAATCGAAGTCTTGCAGAGGACATTTCAGGGCAAGAAGATCATCTTGTTTTAGCAAGAGCACAAATTCGTAATCAGTGGATACCACAACTTGAGGTAGCAGTTAAAGAGCCTTTTGTCTGTTTTGTACGAGCAGAGTGTGAAAATGAAGAGGGGAAAAGCGGAGCTCGAATTTATTTAGTGCATAGACACGGAAAAATGCTTTCCAATTACAGTTCCAAATCACAAAACACTTTTCTATGTGCTTATTTGGCACCTGCCGGAAGGATAGCAGCGATTCCTTTTGGTGATTATATTGATCTTCCGAACAATGACGAAGTTTGTGCTGTTGAGAGAAACCTCTTTGTTCCTGTGAATACATCTTCTGGTTGGGACGCAATAGACAATAAAATTGAGACGGGAAATGACAGAGGGACAGTTCAATCTCTGAAAAAGTTTTTTCTTGATGCAGAACTTGAGCAGGTAACAATAGACAGAGAGAAAAAAACTGTTCAGTCATTCGAATTAAGAGATCAACCGATTCTTGATTCAAAGCAAGATGATATTTTTCGCACACCTCTAAATTCAAGGATTTTTGTTACTGGAGCTCCGGGAACTGGAAAAACCACTCTGCTAATTAAGAGGCTCGCACAGAAAACAAGCGTTGACAATCTTTCTGAAGATGAATCCGTTCTGGTTCGGCCTAAAGACAAAGAACTATTTCATGCTCGAAACTGGACACTTTATGTCCCGTCTCAAGGACTTCGTGATTATTTGAAGAATGCTATGTCGCAAGAAAGTATTTCTGCTGATGTTGAAACAATTAAATTATGGAGTGAGGAAAGCATAAAGATTGCCAAACGCCACTATTTAGGTACTGGAGAGGGGTTTTCCCTGAAAAAAGACAGAAACATCCTGTCCGTATCTTCAAGTTCCGGACTCGCTAAAGTAGCCACAGATTTTTATTCATACGTTGGGCAGAGGTACAGTGTTAAAACAGATCTTAATAAATTGAGATACGCTTTCATTAAGAGAATTCCTGAGTATTACAGAATTTTCAGGGGTGGGAAGGGTGGAGAATTCTTCAATACAGAGATTGATTACAAACAATCTCTTGCCAACAAAGAAATTTCTCCTGATGAAGTTGACATCATTAACTTTACCGTTTTGAAATATGCAAGATTTCTGGAAAGCAAAAGACCTGAGAATTTTAAAAGTATTGATTGGTACGACACTATTAAAATAAACGAGAAAACACAAATTGCAGTAGATGAATTTTCTGATTTTTCGGCAGTGCAGTTGGGATGTATTTTTTATCTTGCTCATCCACGCTTTAGATCATTTACGCTTGTGGGTGATTTAATGCAGCGAATAACGAGAAATGGAATTCAACAATTTTCCGAGTGTAATTTGTTTGCTTCCGATTTTCGGGTTCATCAGGTTGGTAGGCATTATCGCCAGAGTGAAAAACTTGCTCAGATGGTTGCCACCCTTTATAAACACAAAATTGGTGAAGACCCTCCGTTTCTCAGTATTGAGAACAAGGATGTCCATCCTGTTCCTCCGTTATTGTATTCTGCTCCTTCAAGTGAAGAAGGGGTTGCATGGATTGGCAAGCGAGTTCAAGAGATTTATAGGTATTGTGAAGAAAAACCTGCTATTGCAGTAGTTGTGCCAGAACAGAGTAATGTTCAGCCGATGACATCAATGCTTCAAAAGGTTTTGAAAGATGGTGTTGAGGTTTACGCTTCCGTAGATGGTAAAATCGAGTCTACAAAAGATGGGGTTTACGTTTTTCCTGTAGAACATATAAAAGGTTTTGAGTTTGAAGGCGTTTTTCTTGTGGGAATAGCACGTATGGCAAGTCTTTTCCCAGAGTTGATTGATAAATATTTGTATGTTGCCATTACTCGTGCTTCTCGTTTTCTTGGCGTGGTTTCTCGTGATGAAAATGAATTTCCTGAAAGTCTGAATTGTGTAAAAGATTTTTTTGTTGAGGGTGAAACTTGGGAATATGAATAGTATTTAGGTGGTAGCTTTTGAGCCGAAGCGAGAATGGGTGTTATTTTTTCCAGATATTATTTTTTCGCAAGTTGTTTCAATTTCTGAGACAATTCTTTCTATTTCAAGGTTGGTAGGATTGTTACTATCTCTATCATCCCAAAATATGTTTTCGTTCTCTCTTACGAATTTCCAATGCGTTTTGTCTTCCGGCTTTCGTTCCAAGCCCCACAAATCTTTAAGAATAATTGCAGAAGTTGTTATTTTATGGACAATACGCCTCAAATCCGCAAATGGCTTTGCTTTATTTTTTCCAATCTTAGCCATAAACCTATAGCGAAGAGAGTGAATCTTATTAAAAACTTCAATTTGTTCATCGTAGCGGTCAAACAAAACTTGTGCTTTTTGTCTTGCTTTGTATTGTTTTTCGTTCTCCTCTTTTTTTCGTTCTATATCCTTTATTTCATCTAAATAAACTGTAGGGTTTCGTATGCTTTGTAATACATCTACGACTTTGTAAAACAATTCTAAAGTTTCTTCAGCTATTTCTATTTGTCTTTTCTCTTTGTATTCATGCCTCCATGAATTTATTCCAATGAACGCAACAACAGCTAATGAAATTTGTGAAATTGCTAGGAGTGCCTCTAAACATATTTCTATCCAGTTCATAGTGTTTTACTGCAGAGCCCTGTTTGAAAAATCTACAGTCCATTTCTTCATTACAGTATTCTGGTATGTTGCCAACCCAATCATATCCCTTCAAACATCTTCATTAAACGCACGCCGGATTTTCGGGCGAAGTCCGCGATTTCGAGGGTTTTCTTCGGGGTCAGGTCTTTAACCATTATGCGGATTGTGCGTTTAATCGCCCTTGCGTGCGCGGGGTCTTCCTTGGCGTGAACAACCACAAACCGCTCCGGCATTCCCTTTGGAACAACCGCGTTCTGGAACAGAATTCCGCTCGCCCCTTCAAACAGATATGAATGCCCCACAATCGCGGGCGGAAATTCACGCGCTTTTTCAAGCAATTCCCTTTCCCAGTTTTTCGCAACCGGTATTTTCGCGTTTTTTTCACCCAAATCCCGCAAATCTTCCAATGCGAGTTCGGCGTGCCCCAATTCTCCCGCCGCGCATGAGCCGAGCCGCCCCGCGAGATAGGCGTTTCCCTTCTCGCCCGCGTAAATCGCGGCGGTGTTCACCGCTCTGTGGCTTATCTGCTCAACAAAACAGAAGGTTCGGAGCAGTTTTTTATACTGCTCTTTGCTCAAACTTCCCGAAACAAGCGCCTTAACCTCGGTAAGTTCCCGCGCTTTGGACAGAAAAGAGTCAATTTCGGTGTCAAGAAGCGTCTCTAACTTTTCCATATTCGCGTATCTCTGATACAATAGCCCTCTTGCAAGCGCCCGTAGCTCAACTGGACAGAGCGTCTGACTACGGATCAGGAGGTTGGGGGTTCGACTCCCTCCGGGCGCGTTGATTTTCTTATCTCGTCAAAACCCACGCGAGCGCAGAAATCTCCGAACGCTTCGCCATCTTTGCCGTTTTCCCTGTAAAAATCTATGAACTCCGCGATTTTTGGCGCGAGTTCGCTTTCGGAAACCATCTCCTCGTAAAGCGTGTTCATGCGCGTTCCCTCAAAATTGCCGCCGAGGTAGATGTTGTATTTCCCCGGAGACGCCCCAATAAGCCCGATTTCCGAAGTGGGCGGGCGCGAGCACGAATTCGGACAGCCGCTCATTCTGATTTTGATGTTCTCGTCGCCGTATCCCATTTTTTCAAGTTCGGAAATTAGGTCCGGCATATATCTTTCGGCTTCGGCAAGCGCGAGCCCGCAGGTGGGCAGAGCGGGGCATGCCATTGAGTTCAGGCGGATTTTTGAGTATTCGTCCTCCGTTTTGACGCCCGCCGATTCAAGCCGCGCTGAGATTTCGTCCTTTTTGTTTTTCGGAATGCCCGAAAGAATGATGTTTTGAAGAGCGGTCAGCCGGACGCCCGCTCCGTATTCCTTCACAATTTCCCTTATGCAGGTTTTTGTCCGATTTCCGGATGTGTCTTTAATTCTGCCGTTTTCAACAAATATGCCGACATACATTAATTCGGGGTCGCTTTGTGTGTGCCAGCCGAGGTGATTTTCGGGCTGGCGCAGAGTGAATTCGGTTACGGGCTCAAACTTGAAACCGACCCGTTTTTCAATCTCGGAGCGCACTTTGTCAATTCCCCATTCCTCAACAACGTATTTCATGCGTGCGTGTTTGCGATCTGTTCTGTCGCCGTTGTCTCTTTGAAACTCTAATATGGCTTTCAGCGTGTCGTGGACTTTGTCTTCGCTGACGAAACCGAGCGGGTCCGCGAGGCGCGGGAACGTGCGTTTCTGCCTGTGGTGGCTGCCAAGACCGCCGCCGACCAGAATATTAAAACCTTTCAGTTCGCCGTTGATAACGGGAACTACGCCTATGTCGTTCGTGTGAACGTCCACAGAGTTGTCGTGCTCTTCCGCTATGCCGATTTTGAATTTACGCGGCAGATACGCCTTTCCATACATCGGCTCAATTTCATTGCTTGGCGGCGGTTCGTCTTTTGTCATCATCTCGCCGTCCATCCAGACATCGTAGTAGGCGGTTGTTTTGAACGACAGGTTTTCGGAGATTTCGCGCGCAAGTTCCTGCGCGTTGAACGCGCCCGAACCGGTGATGTCCGAAACGGGACCCGCCATCGTGTTTCTGTTCACGTCTCCGCACGCGCCGTTTGTGGGCACAAAATTTTCATTCAGGTACCGCATCGCGTTTTTCAGGTTGTCCTTTCCGATTCCGTGAAACTGAATGGTCTGGCGCGTTGTGATTCTCAAAGTGCCGTTTGCGTATTTTTCCCCCGCTTCGCAAAGCGCCTCCCACTGTTGCGGTGAAAGTTCACCGCCGCCGGGGTTTTTTGTGCGCACCATGAACATATATTTGCGCTCTTTGCCCTCTTTTTTCAGTTGCTGGCGCACATCCCGGTCGTCCTGCTGGTAAATTCCGTGAAATTTCAGAAGTTGGTAGTCTTCTTCGGTAAAATGCGAGTCATCGCCTTTGAGCGTCTCGCTTATGTTTCCGCGCAGATAGTCGCTCTTTTCCTTGATTGCTTCTACTTTGGATTTTTTTTCTTCGGACACTCTTACGCTCCTCCGAGGCGACATTATAACTGAAAATCTGCGCGGGGATTTTGCGGTTTTGCGCCCGTCCGAGTAGCATAAACGCTCAAAATGGCGGACAAACACATACTTGTAACCGGCGACAGACCGACCGGGCGGCTCCATCTGGGGCATCTTGCCGGCTCACTTGAGAACCGCCTGAAGTTTCAGGACCAATACGCGTGTTTTTTTCTCGTTGCCGACCTGCACATGCTCACAACCCATTTTGACAAAACGGGCGAGGTGGAGAAAAGCACGCTTGAAATGGTAACGGACTGGCTTTCGGTGGGAATGAATCCCGAAAAATCGGTTTTCTACATTCAGTCGCAGATTTCCGCCATATCGCGCCTGAACGTGATTTTGTCCATGCTGTGTTCGGTTCCGCGTTGCGGCAGAATTCCCACGCTCAAAGAAAAGATTCAGGATTTGGGAGTCGGCGAGGCGTATTCGGTGGGGTTGCTCGGCTATCCGGTGCTTATGGCTTCGGACATACTGGTTTTCAAGGCGACAAAGGTGCCGGTCGGTGAAGACCAGCTCAGCCACATTGAACTCACGCGCGAACTCGCCCGCAGGTTCAATTCGCTTTACGGCGAAATGTTTGAGGAGCCGGAGCCGGTAATCAGCAGGGTCTCACGCCTTGTCGGGCTGGACGGCGACCGCAAGATGAGCAAAAGTCTCAACAACTGTATTTATCTGTCCGACACGGAAAAAGAGGTGAACAAAAAAGTGGGCGGAATGTTTACCGACCCCAAGCGCGTAAGGGCGGATATTCCCGGCACGGTTGAGGGGAATCCGGTTTTTGAATATCACGACGCCTTTAATCCCGATGTTGAGGAAATTGAAGACTTGAAAGACCGTTACCGCAAGGGCGCGGTGGGCGATGTTGAGGTAAAACAGAAACTTGCCAAAGCGATAAACGCGGTTCTGGAGCCGTTTCGGGAGAAAAGGGCGGAATTTGAAAAACGCCCCGATGATGTGCGCGATATTTTGAGGCATGGAACGGCGAAAGCGAATGAAAGCGCTAATGAACATATTGAGGAGATAATTAAAAAAACGGGTTTGTTTAATCCGTAAAAAGGGGGAAATAAATATGCCAAAAGTTTTTGAACTCGGGACGCTTCCCGAAATCGGCGAAATGCCGGAGATGATGAAGGCGTGGCTGATACGCAAAGAGCGGCACGGTGAGCCGATGAAATCTTTTCAGGAGGAGGAAGTGCCCGTTCCTCAACCGGGACCGGATGAGGTTCTTGTGCTTGTTATGGCGGCGGGCGTTAATTTCAACGGAGTTTGGGCGGGGCTCGGCGAGCCGATTTCCGTGCTTGATATTCACAAGCAGGATTTTCATATCGCGGGTAGCGACGCGGCGGGAATTGTCTGGGCTGTCGGTTCAAATGTGAAAAGTTGGAAAATCGGCGATGAGGTCATTATCCACTGCAACGTTGAGGGCCCCGACCACGGCAAACTCACAAAAAGCAACGCTGATTTTATTACTTACGACCCGATGGTGAACGCGGGCGACCAGATTTGGGGCTACGAGACGCCCAACGGCTCTTTCGCGCAGTTCACCTGCGTGCAGGCTCAGCAGGTTCTTTCAAAACCGGCTCATCTGGCATGGGAGGCGGCGGCGTCTTACGGGCTGTGTTATTTCACGGCTTACAGGATGCTTGTTTCACAATGCAAAATTGAGCCCGGCGAACTCGCTCTTATCTGGGGCGGCGCGGGCGGACTCGGCGTTTTTGCCATACAGATTTGCAAAATGATGGGCGCGGACTGCATCGCGATTGTTTCTTCGGAAGAAAAGGCGAAGATGTGCATGGAACTCGGCGCGAAGGGAACAATAAACCGGCGGGATTTTCCGGATTTGATGTATTCAAAGGACGAAACGCCGGAGCGCAAAAAAGCGCGGCTGGAAGACACAAAGAAATTCGGCAAGGCGATTTGGGAAATTATGGGCGAGAGGAAAAACCCCAACGTTGTTTTTGAGCATCCGGGCGAGGGGACTTTTCCGACAAGCGTTTTTGTGTGCAACCGCTTCGGGCGGATTGTGATTTGCGCCGGCACAACGGGTTATGAATGCATGTTTGATGTGCGCTATCTGTGGATGCACCAGAAAAAAATTCTCGGCTCGCATTTCGCGAACGCTCTTGAATGCATTCGGGCGAACGCGCTTGTTCACAAGGGAATTATCAACCCCGTGATGTCGGAGATTTTTGAATACAAGGACATTCCGCTTGCGCACCAGAATATGTATGAAAACAAACATTCGGGGAAAATGGCGGTTCTTGTTCAGGCGCCGAAAACGGGTTTGAAGAATCAGGAGGAGACGAGAAAGGGGTGAAAAAGTTCTGATAAAATTTCTACCCAATCAGAACATCTTTGAGCAGTTCAAACGGAAACGAGTTTTTTAGTGGCTATTGAAACCTAAACATGCCATAACTATGATTTTCGTGCTTGTTTGTCGGAGGCAATCAGATTTATGCAACAAATAATGTTTAATGCTTTAATCTGGCAGGAAGGCGATGTTTCCAGTTACGGAGACAATGTTGAGATGCAATTGACAGTTTGAAAGAAGCGGTTGGACTGCAACTTTCAAGGTCAACAGCGGAACATTTAGAGATAGATTTTTCCCGGATTTTCTTTCACTCAATATAGACAACCACTACTAAATATAGTAGCGTCTCTCAATGGGACGAGAAAAGCGTGGCGGCTACATCATTGAATGGTGGGTGGGAGACCATCAGCCGAAGCATGTTCACATATACAAAGATGGCGAAGCCGTTGCCAAAGTCGCCGTTCCGGGAATGGAGATTTTGAGCGGAAACATGAACGGAAGGCTAAGAAAAATTCTTCTCGATCTTATTAAGGAGGGCAGGATATGAGTGTTCCTAAAATCAAATCAGCAACTTTTTCCAATAGGAAAAAAGAGATTAATGTCATCTATGCGACTGGCAAAGAGGCGACAGTCCATTACGGTTCTCTTGGCATAAGCAAGGGCATTCAAGAGGTATGGGTTGATAAGGAGACGGGAAACAGGTCTTTGGGAATGCGTTTTGAAGATGGCACGGCGGACTATATGCCGTCCGACCAACCGCTTTTTTTGATAAAAGACCCCGAATATATGCTTCAGGATCATATTGAACACATCATTGCCCGCATCAACAAGGAACTTTCCCGCAAGAAAGTGTCAAAAAAACATCTGGCTCGCTGTCTGAAAACTTCAGACAATCAGATTCAGCGGTTGCTCAATCCGGCGTTGGTGAATAAAAATCTGAGCCAAATCTACAAGGTGGCTTCTCTTCTAAATCTGCGGTTTGAAATGAGCGTAACTTCTGAAAGATAAATTTCTCATCCAATCAGCACATCTTTAATCAATTTGCGCATACGGACATTTTCTTGAGAGACGAAATAATTAGCGGAACAGTTCCGACATATCTTTTATGATGTAGTCCGGTTTGTGGCGGGATTTTTTCGCGTCCGCTCGCGATGAAATTCCCGTGAGCGTCAAAACTGTTTTCATTCCGGCATTTTTTCCGCCTTTTATATCGGTTTTGAGGCTGTCCCCGATAACCGCCGTTCTGCCGGCGGCAACGCGGAGAATTTCACGGCAGATTCTGAAAATGTCCGGATGCGGTTTTCCGGTGATGACGGGTTTTTTGCGCGCAACTTTCTCTATGGCGGCGGTAAGCGCGCCGGTTGCCGGCATAAAACGCCCGTCCCGCGCGGGATAGACGAAATTTGAATTTGTGGCGAGAAAATCAGCCCCTTTTATTATCGCCGTTCCCGCCGCGGCGATGTCTTGATAACCGAAACCCGTGTACCCGCCGATAATTACAACGTCGCATCCGCGCGCGGCTTCGTCCGCCCCGACAATACGAATTCCCGTTTTCTTTATTTCCGACACAAGCGCGCGACTTGCCGAAACAAACGCTTTTTTTGATTCCGGATTTTTGAATTTGCGCGTTATGAAGCGCGCGGTTGATCCCGCCGATGTTACAATCTCGCCCGCCCGCGCCTCTATTCCGGTTTCTTTCAGGCGTTTTGCCCATCCCGCGGGCGTGAGCCGGGAGTTGTTTGTCGCGAACAGAAACGGTTTTCCGGTTTTACGCAGTTTTTTGAGCGCGCCCGCCACGCCCTTAACGGGGGTGGGTCCCGAAACCACCGTTCCGTCAAGGTCTATGACAAAAGCGTCAAATTTATCAACGAGTCGCAAAGGGGTCCTTGCCGGCCCCGCGCCTAAACATCTCCCCACATTGAGCGGGCGAGGCGCGTCCGGGCTTCGGGGTCGTAAGATGAGGGCACCAACGCGATTTTTTTCTTGTTATCGTCCTGAAACATCTCAATCCCCATGAATTTCAAAATGTCCGAGGACGCTTCGCGGTAGCCCTCGTAGAATTTTTCTTCGTTGCCGGACGCCCTTATGGTCTGAATATCCAGAAACAGCGCGACTGCGGCAAACTCTTTCAGAATTTTCGGATCAATTTCAAGCGTGTATTCGGCGAGAGGTCCCTTCAGTATGAAGTTTTTCCACTTCTCAACGGCTTTGTTGAACTGTTCTTCGGTCATTTTTCTTCCTTTGCTCCCTGTTTTGAACTCAAGATTCCACTCGCGGAAACTATATTTTCGCGTCCCGCTTTTTTTGTTGCTTCCACGGCTTTTTCAAGAGAAATACCGGTTTTCAGCGTGGCAAGTTTCAAAAGCATCGGCAGGTTTACTCCGGTTACGACTTCCACCTTGCCGGGGTCAAGAAAAGTCAGGCTGACGTTTGACGGCGTTCCACCGAACATATCGGTCAAAATGATTGTGTCTTTTTTATTGCCGCGCAGGTGTTTTTCTATCTCTCCGGAGAGCATGTCAAATCCGCCTTTCGGAACAAAGGAAACGCCTTTGATTTCAACGGCGGGTTTTTCGCCGAGAACGAATTCAACGGTTTTTATAAGCTCAAAAGCGAGTTCCCCGTGCGTTACGACAAGTATCAGTTTCATTTGTTCTTCCCGATGTCTCTGTGCGCAACCCGTACCTCTTTAACGGAACCTTTCAGCCTTTTCCCGAGCCTCTCGGCAACCGAGACGGACCTGTGCTTTCCCCCCGTGCAACCGATGGCGACATTCAGATAAAGCTTGTCTTTACTTTTGTAAAGACCGACTACAAAATCAATTATGTCCGCCGCTTTGTCAAGAAAACCCTCGCCGCCCGTGTCCGAAAAAACAAAATCCCTGATTCTTTTGTCTTTGCCGTCAAGGGGTTTGAGTTCGGGCGTGAAGTTCGGGTTTGGCAGCATGCGTACGTCAAACATCATGTCCGCGTCGGGCGGGTGGCCGTGCTTGAATCCGAATGAGGTTATGTTTACACGGATTTCGCCCGTTTCGCCCCCGGCGGCGCGAAGCGACGGGTGCTCTCTGAGTTCGTGCGGATTGAGTCCGCTTGTGTCAATAATCAGGTCGGCTTTCTGTTTGAGGTTTTCAAGCAGGGCTCTCTCTTTTTTTATGCCGTCTGTGATGTTTCCGTCTCTGGAGAGAGGGTGGTTTCTGCGCGTTTCACCGTAACGTTTTACGAGCGTTTCGTCTGAGGATTCAAGAAAGATGATTTCAACCTTCGCGTCTTTTTTGAGTTTTTCCGCCGCTTCCGAGACCTGTTCGAAAAGTTTTCCGCCGGGCGTCCTTGAATCAATCACAATTGCGAAGGGCCCCTCGTGCTCTTTGACAAACTGCCCCGTCAGGTTCGGCGGAATGTTGTCCGCGCAGATAAATCCCCGGTCTTCAAAAGTGCTCAAAACCGTGCTCTTTCCCGCTCCCGACAACCCCGTGATTATCAGCAGCAGTTTCATGTTTTCGGCCGTTTTGAGTTTTTTCTTCCCTTAATTATTTCAGGCGGGGAATCAAATGTGTCTGACTCGCCAGTTTTCAGAATATGGTTTCGCACGGCTACTTCAACGAGTGTGGATATGCTTCTGCCCGGGCGCACCGGAATGTTCGCAATCGGCAGTTCCACGTCAAGGATCTTGATGGTTTTTGTCTCAAGTCCGAGCCGGTCGTATTCCATTTTCCTGTTCCACAGTTCAATGTTGATTACTATGTCAATGGAGTGGTTTTCCATAACCGAGGTTCTGCCGAAAAGGTCTCCTATGTTCACGATGCCGATGCCTCTTATTTCCATCATGTGCTTGACCTTTTCCGGCGGCGAGCCGATAAGGTGCGCGCCCACCCGTTTTATTTCAACGATGTCATCGGAAACGAATTTCCATCCGCGCCCGACAAGGTCAAGCGCACATTCACTTTTTCCCACGCCGCTTTTGCCCGTTATGAGCGTTCCGGTTCCGTGGACTACAACAAGCGTGGCGTGAAATGTGGTGAACGGGGCGAGCCGCCACTCAAGCAACTCTCCGAGTGTTGACATCAACGCTTCAAGCGGAATGTCGCTTTTTAAAACCGCGATTGATTTTTTATTCATCATGGATTTAAAGCGTGCGTTTATGTCTATGCCGTCCGACACGATAAAACACGGAATTCCTTGTCGCACAAAGTCCTCGGCAAGGTCTTTGCACTCTTTGGGCGACAGTTTTTCTATGTAAGCGCATTCGGTTTCGCTAAGCACATAGACGTGCCCGGAGTCAAGCTTCATGGGCTTTTCCGTCATCCTCAAGCCCGGCTTGCGAACCGGCGCGGCTGTTATAAAAGCGTCAAAACCCGCTTTGCCGGAAACCTTGCTCAGTTTGAGGTGTGAAAACCATTTTTGCTTGAGTTCTTCTACTTTGACCTTTTTATCTTTTGCCATTCCTGTCGTCTTCCTCAACAAGCGTTTCAAAGATGTCTTTTGTTGACCCAGCTTTGATGAGCCGCTCACGCATTTCGCCGCTTTTGAGTGCGGAAGTAACTCTGGCGAGCAGGTTGATGTATTCATCAGCGCGCGAATCAGACGCGATGATAACCATGAAAAGGTAGGTGGGGTTGCCGTCAAGCGAGCCAAAATCAACTCCTTGCACGCTTCTTGCGAACGCGGCAACAGGCTCGGAAAGCCCGTGCATTCTCAAATGCGGAACCGCAACTCCGTGGTCAAGGGCGGTGCTGCAGATTTCCTCTCTTTCCAGAAGCATCTTGAGCAGTACATCGGCATCAAGAGAAGGGGAAAGACTCGACACGGTTTCAGATATTTCTTTCAGAACGCCGTTTTTGTCGGTTGCTTGAAGAGATTTTATTATGGAGTCTTTTGTCAAAACATCGGCGATTTTCATTGCGTTTTCCATTACCGTTGAGCGGTTTTTCAAGGAACTATAACAATCACCCGTTTGTCTTTTTTGTACGCGACGTTCAGTTCATCGGTTTCGCTGTTTATGAACGCGACGAACTCTTTTCCCGACTCCGTAACCTGTAGCGCGGCTTCTTCAAGAAACATCGGTTTTGCCGCTACTTGCTGAATTTTCACCTCGGCGGGCTGCGATTTGTCCTGCGGTGACTCGGCGGCGGGAGAGTTTCTGCGCCTCGTGGAGATTCTTTTGTCGCCTTTACGCCTGAGCTGTTTTGTAGCGGCGTCCATTACGTTGTCTATGGAAGAGCTCAAATCGTCCGAAGTAACGCTCGCAGTCGCGGAAAGCCGTGTTCCCACAACTTTAATCTCCGCCGTGTGCCGGAGTTTTTCAGATGAGAGAACCGCGCTGATTGTCGCTTCTTCTCCCTGTTTATACAGATACCTGCCCAGCCGGGGCAGTTTTGAAAGCATGTAGTGTTTCATTTTTTTTGCGACTTTTCTGTCTTTGATGTGTCTTGTTGTTATTTTTATGTTCATTTTTATCTTTCCATTGCAGGGAAACCCCAGGGCCTTGTTTCCACATGCTTTTTTTCATATTTTTCTATCAGGTCGCTTTCTTTCAAAGTTTGCGATATGTCATCAAGCCCTTCAAGAAGAGTTCTTTTTCTGAATGGGTCAATGTCAAACTCAAAATTAATCCCGCTTCCCGTGATTGACTGTTTTTCCAAATCAACCTCCAGACTGAAACCCGGATTTGCCCTTACGGTTTCAAACAGGGAGTCCACTTGCTCGCGGTTGAGTTTGACGGGGAGAATGGAGTTTTTGAAGCAGTTGTTATAGAAAATGTCAGCAAAAGACGGCGCGATTACGACCCTGAATCCGAACTCTCTGATTGCCCACGGCGCGTGTTCGCGCGAACTTCCACTTCCGAAATTGTCTTTTGCAATTAGCACTCCCGAGCCTTTGTAGCGTTCCATGTTCATCTCAAAGTCCGGATTGAGTGTTTTTCCGTCTTCAAGAAATCTCCAATCGTAAAAAAGGAATTCACCAAATCCGGTTCTTTCAATTCTTTTGAGAAACTGCTTGGGAATTATCTGGTCGGTGTCAACGTTTGAGCGGTCAAGCGGGGCGACTACCGCTTTTATTTTCGTGAATTTTTCCATTTAATTGCCCCACTCCCGGACGTCAACAAAATGACCTTCAATTGCCGCGGCCGCAGCCATAACGGGGCTTGCGAGATGTGTTCTGCCGCCTTTGCCCTGCCGTCCTTCAAAGTTTCTGTTGGATGTGCTGGCGCATCTTTCCCCGGGCGCGAGAATGTCGGGATTCATTCCCAGACACATACTGCATCCCGATTCACGCCATTCAAATCCGGCATCTTTGAGAATCTTGTCTATTCCCATTTCTTCAGCCTGTTTTTTCACCAATTGAGAACCCGGAACAACCATCGCACGCACGCCTTTCGCGACTTTTTTGCCTTTAACAATCTGTGCCACGGCGGTCAGGTCTTCTATGCGCGAGTTTGTGCATGAGCCCAGAAAGACCCTGTCAATTTTGATGTCCGTCATCGGCTTTCCGGCTTTGAGTCCCATGTATTCAAGCGCTCTTTCCATGTCGCCGCGCCGTACTGCGTCACTTTCGTCCGCGGGGTTTGGAACCGTAGAGTTCACGTCAACCACCATTCCCGGATTCGTTCCCCACGTTATCTGCGGGGCAATTTCTCCGGCGTCCATTTTCAGAGTTTTATCAAAAACTGCGTCTTCATCGGACGCGCACTGTTTCCATTCCTCAAGCGCCGACTCAAAATGCTCGTCTGCCGGCGAATAACGCCGCGCGCGCGCGTATTCAAAAGTTTTTTCGTCCGCCGCCATCATTCCCGCTTTCGCTCCGGCCTCAATCGACATGTTGCACACGGTCATTCTTTCTTCCATTGACAGGTCTCTTATGGCTTCGCCCGCGTATTCAACCGCGTGCCCGGTCGCGCCGGCAGTTCCAATCCGCCCTATGATTGCCAGAATTATGTCTTTTGCCGTAACGCCGCGTCCCCGTTTTCCTTCCATTCGTATCTCAAAGGTTTCCGGGCGGGTCTGGCGCAGGCACTGGGTCGCAAGGACATGCTCAACCTCGCTTGTTCCGATTCCGAAAGCAAGGGAACCGAACGCGCCGTGAGTTGAAGTGTGGCTGTCGCCGCACACTATAGTCATTCCGGGCCTTGTGAGCCCCAGTTCAGGACCTATTACGTGGACAATTCCTTGAAGATCCTCAATTTCCGGATTCGGCAGAATGTCAAAAAGATTAATACCGAAACGCTCGCAGTTTTTTCTGAGCGTCTCAATCTGACGGGCGGATATGTCGTCCTCTATGGGTTTGCTTCGCGCCGTTGTGGGCACATTATGGTCCATTGTGGCGAATGTTAAATTCGGGCGGCGAACTTTTCTGTTTTCCATCACAAGCCCCTCAAACGCCTGAGGCGAGGTAACTTCGTGAACCATATGCAAATCTATGTAGAGAATGTCGGGCTGGCCGTCTTTCCCCTCGCTTACGAGGTGGGAATTCCAAATTTTTTCAAGAAGTGTTTTACCATTCATATATTTTCGTGACCTTTCTTTTTAGATTTTACCCAAGATTTGTTTGCCCGCAAACACAGCCTTTTTCCCCAGTTCCTCCTCAATTCTCAGCAAACGGTTGTATTTTGCCGTTCTTTCTCCCCTGCACGGCGCGCCGGTTTTTATGCGACCGCATTCGGTCGCGACCGCGATGTCCGCGATTGATGAATCTTCGGTCTCCCCCGAACGATGGGACACCATGCGCGAATAGCCCGCTTTGCCGGCGGTCTTCATCGCATCAAATGTTTCCGACAGAGTCCCTATCTGGTTGACTTTTATGAGAATTGAGTTTGCGGCTCCGAGTTTTATTCCTTTTTCAAGCCGCTGTCTGTTTGTGACGAAAAGATCGTCTCCTACCAACTGAACCGACCGGCCGACTCGCTCCGTAATCTCCTTCCAGCCCTCCCAGTCATTCTCGTCCATCGGGTCTTCAATGGAGATGAGAGGCCAGTTTTTTGTCCATTTTTCATACATTTTGCCCATTTGCGCCGATGAAAGTTTTGCGCGTCCGATGCGGTATTTTCCGTCGAAAAAAAACTCGCTTGCCGCCGCATCCATGGCAAGCGACACTTGCGTTCCGGTTTTATATCCGGCTTTTTCCGCCGCACGCGCGATGAACTCCATCGCATGCTCGTTGGAGCGCAAATTCGGGGCGAAGCCGCCTTCGTCTCCAACGGCGGTGGAAAGCCCCTTGGATTTCAGCAGCGATTTGAGAGCGTGAAAAATCTCAACTCCGGCTCGCAATGAATCTGAAAAAGTTTTGAAACCGTGCGGAACAAGCATGAATTCCTGAATATCCAGATTGTTGTCCGCGTGCGCTCCGCCGTTGATTATGTTCATAAACGGCACCGGCAGAGACGGACGCACGGAGCCGTAGAGTCGCGTGAGATATCGGTAAAGAGGGGTTTTGCGCGATTGTGCCGCCGCGTGTGCAACGGCGAGCGAAACACCGAGAATAGAGTTCGCTCCGATGCGTGATTTTGATTTTGTTCCGTCTTTTTCAATCATCTTCGCATCAATTTTTTTCTGGTCGCTTACGTCCATTCCCCGAATCGCACGTTCAAGAGTCCGGTTTGAGTTCTCAACCGCTTTGAGAACGCCTTTGCCTCCGTATCTTTTCTTTGCCGAGTCTCTAAGTTCCCGCGCCTCAAACTTTCCCGTTGACGCTCCGGACGGCACCGAAGCCCTTCCAAGTGTGCCGTCAGAGCACACAACATCGGTCTCAACTGTTGGATTTCCGCGCGAGTCCAGAATTTCCCTCGCTTTTACGCTTTTGATTTTCGCCATTTGTTTTCTCTCCGGGCGGTAAGATTTCCGCAATTATATCCTATTCGCCCGGCTTGGTTTTTCCCGTAATTTCCACAATCACCGAGTTTGCCAAAACAAAACCCTTTTCTGTGATTTTCACCGCGCCGTTTTCACGGCGGATCAGACCATTGTTTTCAAGTTTTTCAAGCGCGTGCACGTCAACCCGGACACCGAACTGCTTTTCCGCATCCGCCAAATCCATTCCGTCCGCAAGCCGGAGCCCCATCATCACGCAGTCGCAAAATCCGGTTTCAGCATCCAAAGCTTGCCTCGGCGCGGTTTTGCCCCTTGCGGTCTGTTCCATATATTCGCGAGGGTTTCGCGGGTTTGCCCACCTGAGTCCGAAAGGCGCGTCGCGCACTGTCATGTGAGAATGCGCCCCCGCACCGAGTCCTATGTAATCTCCCGAACGCCAGTAGTTTATGTTGTGCCGGCAGTGCGCATCCGGCGCGGCGAAACTTGATATTTCATAGCGCTCCATCGCGCTCAAACACTCGGCGGCAATTTCAATCATTTGCGCGCAATCCTCATCCGAAGGTGTTTTCAACAGCCCTTTTTTCGCCAAAGCGTAAAATTGCGTTCCCCGCTCAATTTCAAGTCCGTAAACCGATATGTGAGGCACTCCGGTTGCGGCGGCGGTTTTGATGTCTTTCTCAAACGCTTGTGGAGTTTCTCCCGCCGCGCCGGCTATGATGTCCGCGCTTATGTTCTGAAAACCCGCCGATTGCGCATTTTCAAACGCCTCAAAACATAGCCGAGCCTCGTGCTCTCTTCCGAGACTTTTGAGTTTTTCAGATGAGAAGGACTGCGCCCCGATGCTCAAACGGTTGATTCCCGCCGTGTAAAATCCGCGCATTTTTTCGCGCCCGCATGATGCGGGATGAGATTCAAGCGATATTTCCGCGGAGTTTGAGATTTCAAACTCTCCCGCAAGAAACTCCAACACGCCGCCCACCGCCCGTGCCGAGAACAGAGACGGTGTTCCGCCTCCAATAAACACGGTTTTTACTTCGTAGTGCGAGAGCAGTTCGGGCATTTCCGAAGTGAGGGCTTTCAGTTCGTCACGTATTGCGCGTGTATAGGCGTTTTCATCAAATTTTTTTTCCTCCCATGCGTTCAGATTGCAGAAAGGGCACTTAATTTCGCAGTATGGGAAGTGGACATAGATTGAAAGAGGTTTTTTCATCCGGCGGTAAATCTAACAGCATCAGGTTTTTTTGCGTCCGCTGTGCGTGGCTTTTAATCTTGTGTTATAATTTAAGGACTTTTTCATTTAAGTCCTCTGTTTGCGGGCTTTCCACAGAACAATGCGCTTTTTGCTCTCTATCAGCAGGTTATTTTTACAAGTAGCGTTTTTGCGCGCGCTTTGCATTTTTTTGTTTTTGCTCGTTTGCGCGCCGGTCGCGGGGGCGAAAAAAAACCTTTCGCTTGCCGAAGCGGAGCGCATGGCGGTCAGGCAGAGCCTTGAAGTGCGGCTCGCGGGAGCGGATGTTCGAATACGCAAAGGCATGCGCAAGGAAGCCTCCGGCACTTACTATCCGCAAGTTCACTCCCGAGTTGTCGCGCCTTTTGTCGGACACGAATCAGGATTTTTCGCTGACCAGGTAATCTGGGATTTCGGGCGCACGAAAAACCGCGTCAAATCAAGCAAAAGCCTTGTCTCCTCTGCCAAATATTCAAAGAAAAACGCCGAGAATAAGGCGGTAACCCGCGCGCGCAAGGCATTTTACGCGGTTATTCTTAACGAGGCGCGTCTTGTTTATGCCGAGAAGAACCGTCTGCATGCGGGAATGAGACTTGAAAAAAGCATAATTCTCGCCAGAAACGGGCGCATTTCCCCGCTTGAATTAGCCCAGCAGGAATCCGATGAGAAGAACATAATTTTTCAACTCAACGGCGCGCAGAACGGAGTTGAAAGCGCGCGGTTTGATTTTTTCCAGTTGCTTGGAATTGAGGACACCGGAGACATCACTCTTGTGCCGCCGCAGGATTCGGAAGAGATACTGCCCCCTGTTAAAGAGCTTCTTGCTGATGTTTTAAAAGACAATCCCACTCTTCTGGCTCTCGCCGAGCAGTTGAAAAGTGATAAGGCGAAAATCGCCGCCGCAAAGGCGGAGTTTCTTCCGATTCTTTACGGAAGGGTTGCTTACAGGTTTGAAGGGGAAGGCGCGCACACGGACGCGCCGGATTTCATTGCGGGAGCGGGAGCGACAATACCGCTTTTCAAGGGGTTTTCCCGTTTCGGCACGCTGGACAAAACCCGCGCTGTTCGTGAGAGAACCGAGATAGAAATCGCGCTTGAAAAGCAGCGTCTTGAAAGGGAAGTGAAACGGCTGTTGCTGGATATTACGCACGCCGACGAGTATATAGAACTTAGCAGAAGGGTCCTCGGCACGGCGGAAAAGAAGCTTATTCTCGCGCGGGAAAAGGCGGAACTGGGCGCGGCTTCAAAACTGGATCTTGTTTTTTCGGAAAAAGAATATGCAAATTTTTACCTTAAATACGAAGAATCTTTGTATAATAAAAGAGCATTGGTGGCTGATTTGAAGTTTCTTGCGGGATTAGACACCGCTGAAGAATGGGTAGTGGAGGTTGAAAAGTGAGTGGACCGGGGAAAATTTTTAATGCGTTGGGCCGATTAAGCGCCGGACTGCGCGGTGTGCTTATTGTCGGACTCATTTTGGGCGCGTGGGTGTTTACGTTTGAAGACAGTTCTGTTGAATACAAAACCGAGTCAGTTTCGGTTGGAAGCGTAATTTCCACCATAACTTCTGTCGGAACGCTGAAACATTTTGAGGAAGCGGAAATCTACAGCTCCATACCGGGCACGGTTACCGAAGTTTTTAAGCAACAGAGCGACACGGTTTCCGAAGGCGATGTTCTTATACGCCTTGATGCGACCACACTTAAGTCGCGCTACGATAAAGCGCGCACGGAACTTGAGACAAAAGAGGCGGGCTTTAAATATCAGTCCGAGCTTTACGATAAGAAGCTCAGTTCCACAAACGATTACAAGAAGGCGAAAATAGCGATGGAGCAAGCAAAGGCGGGATTTTCCGAAGCGACCAGAAAGTTCAAAGCGGCCGAGATAAAGTCTCCCATTGACGGAACGGTTATTTACCGCAACGTTGAGGTCGGACGCTCATTTGACAATACAGTCGGAATGCTTATGAAAATCGCCGGAAAAGCCGACAAAATGAGGCTTCTTATCCGTATCGGCGAAGCGGACATCGGGCGCGTTTCCGAGGGGCAGTTTGTGCACTTTACGGTTTCGGCGTTCAAAAATCAGTCTTTCAGGGGCGAAATTTTTTCCGTGTCCGAATCTCCGCTTGAAGGTGACGGCGCCGTTGCTTACGAGGTTCTGGCACGGGTTGAGAACCCTGAACACATTCTTAAATCCGGAATGACCGCGGACATTACGGTAAAAACCGCGCAAGTGGACGATGTTATGCGCGTGCCGACCGCCGCTCTGCGTTTTCTCCCGCCGGACGGTTCCGTGCACGCTTCGGGCTCCGCGGTGTGGATTAAAACCCTTTCGGGAAAATTCAAGCGCGTACCCGTAACAATCGGAGAGAGCAATGAAGTGTTTACCGAGGTTAAGACCGGAGAAATATCCGAAGGCGACATAATTGCGGTTGGAACAGTTGTTAAAACAGACGAAGATTCCGGTGGCATGACACTTCCCCAGCCAAAACGTTTCTGATTAGTTTTCGCCGTGCCGACTAACGAAATTCCCATCATATCGCTTTGCGGAATTGAAAAGACCTATCAGTCCGGTGACACCTCCGTGCACGCTTTGCGCAATGTTTCCCTTGATATTTTTCCCGGAGACTTAGTCGCGATTGTGGGGTCTTCCGGATCGGGCAAAAGCACACTTATGAACATTCTGGGGCTTTTGGATACTCAGGATTCCGGCTCCTACCTTTTTGAGGGGCGGGAAATTTCGGCGTTTTCGGCGGATGGTCTTTCTGAATTGAGGCGCAAGCGCATCGGGTTTGTTTTCCAGAGTTTTAATCTGCTTCCGCGCTTGAGCGCACATGAAAACGTGGAGATACCGCTGATATACGACGGCGCAGCGGCCGGGGAGAGAAGAAAGCGGGCTTCGGAGGTGCTTGAATCGGTCGGGCTTTCGGACAGAGAAAACCACATGCCTTCACAGCTCTCCGGCGGACAGCAGCAGAGGGTTGCCATAGCGCGCGCGCTGTGCAAAAATCCGGCGATGATTCTCGCCGATGAGCCGACCGGCAACCTTGACAGCAAAAACACGGACGAGATTATGAACCTTCTCAAGCAAGTGAACGCTTCGGGCACTACCATTGTGATGATTACGCACGAAAAGGAAGTCGCGGACTGCTGCCGCAGAGTTGTTACCATGAAAGACGGCACGATCTTGTGAGGCGGTTTCATCCGGATTATGAAGACTCCGCACATATTTATAGACAAAAAGGGCAGATGGTTTCAGGACGGGGTTCAGATAACTCACAAGTGGACCTATCTTGAAAACAACCGTAACCTCCGCCGTGCGCGTGGAGGCGGGTTTGAAGTTGCCGAGGGGAAAGTTTCCGTTTCCGTTGAGGTGGAGGACACGCCTTTTGTCATTGTTTCCGCCCGGTTGACAGAAAAGGGATTTGAGGTGGTCGTTAATGATGAAACTTCGGAGATACTCACCGAGGACACCGATTTGCGCGTGAACGCGGACAACATTCCATACGCCTTCATAAAAAACGGTGAGTTTGAGGCGCGTTTTCTAAGCCCCGCATATTATGCCATAGCATCGGTTGCGGAGCCGCTGCCCGAAGGCGGATTTGTTATTGAGTCACAAGGGAAAAAATACAGGTTCTTGCCCAAAACCGCACAGTAAAGAGCGTTTTCCTTTGCGAATATACCCTTTGCGGATAAAATTAACATTCCGCCGGAGATTTTTTTGAAAGTAGGAATTATAGGAACCGGATACGTTGGTCTTGTTACGGGCGCGTGCCTCGCGGACAGTGGAAACTCAGTCGTCTGCGCAGACATTGATGTAGAGAAAATCGCCTCTCTTAAAAAAGGGACTGTGCCGTTTTATGAGCCGAACCTTGAAGATATTGTCGCAAAAAACATCAAAGACGGACGTCTCACTTTTTCAAATGAGCCTGAGCAAGCCGTTTTAGAGTCCGACACTGTTTTTATCGCCGTGGGAACGCCGCAGTCCGTAAACGGCGAGCCGGATTTGGGCGGCGTTTTTGATGTCGCGCGGATGATTGGCCCGGTCTGCGGGGGCGATTACAAACTGATTGTTACAAAAAGCACCGTTCCGCCGGGCACAACGGAGAAAGTCATGGGGCTTGTGCTTGAAAACGGCGGAAAAAACTTTGATATGGCTTCCAACCCGGAATTTTTGAAAGAGGGAACGGCGGTGAAGGACTTTATGAGTCCGGACAGAATTGTTATCGGCACGGACAGCGAAAAAGCAGAAGGCATTTTGCGCCAACTCTATTTGCCGTATATGAGGCGTGGCGAGAGGTTGATTTCCATCTCCATACGCTCGGCGGAGATTGCCAAATATGCCTCAAATGCGATGCTCGCAACCCGAATATCCTTTATGAATGAGATGGCGGTGTTTTGCGAAAAGATGGGCGCGAGTGTCTCAGAAGTGCGCTCGGTTATGGCAGCTGACGAGAGGATTGGGGACAAGTTTCTGTATCCGGGAGTCGGGTATGGCGGTTCGTGTCTGCCAAAAGATATCAAAGCGGTTATCGGCGCCGCGCGCAAGCAGGGATTTGATATGAGAATCTGTTCGGCTGTTGACGAGGTCAACACTCTTCAGCATGAGATTTTTCTGAACAAACTGAAAAGCCAGTTTCCCGACGGGCTCGGCAGTGTGAAAATTGCTTTCTGGGGGGTATCTTTCAAGCCCAACACCGATGACATCAGGGAGTCTCCGGCGATTTACATTATGAATAAGGTTTTGAGCGAAGGCGCCGAAGTAAGCGCTCATGACCCTGTGGCTTTTGACGGCGCGGCAAAGGATTTCATTCCCTCCGGCGTCAAAAGGGCGCGCGGTCCATACGACGCGTGTGAGGGTGCGGACGCGCTTTTTATAAGCACGGAATGGAATGAATACAGACAGCCGGATTTCGGCAGGATTTTTTCCATTATGAAATCCCCTGTTATTGTTGACGGAAGGAATATCTATTCACCGGCGGAGATGAAAAATATGGGTTTCCGGTACTTCTGTCTTGGCGAGGCGTGAAGAATGGATTTTGTTGTAACCGGTTGCGCGGGATTTGTCGGCGCTCGCGTGTGCGAGATGTTGCTTGAAAGAGGAGACAGGGTTGCCGGAATGGACAATCTGAATGACGCTTACGATCCCGCGCTGAAAGAAAAACGGCTTCGAAATCTTTTCTCATCGGACAGGTTTATATTTGAAAAAACTGACATCGCGGACTCGGGCGCGGTCGCGAATTTTTTCGCGGGGATGCGCGGTTTTTCGCCCAAAGCGGTAATCAACCTCGCCGCGCGCGCGGGAGTGAGAAGAAGCGCGGAGATTCCGGCGGAGTATTACAAAACAAATGTGCTCGGTACCCTAAACCTGCTTGAAGCGTGCAGGGAAAACGGCACGGAAAAGTTTGTGTTCATATCGTCTTCAAGCGTTTACGGAAACGGAAGACTGCCTCTTGCCGAAGCCGTTTCGGAAACCGACAAGCCGCTTTCTCCCTACGCGGCTTCAAAGTCCGCTGGTGAAGGGCTTTGCCACTCATATCACAAACTTTTCGGGATAGATGTTTCCGCTCTCAGGTATTTTACGGTTTACGGTCCCGCGGGGCGTCCCGACATGAGTGTGTTCCGGTTTGTGCGGGCGGTTGCCGAAGGAAATGAGATAGTTCTCTACGGAGACGGAACTCAGAGCAGGGACTTTACATTTGTTGATGACGCCGCACGCGCGACACTGCTTTCGGTGAAAAATGTGGGGTTTGAGCAAATAAACATAGCAGGTGGCAATGTGGTTTCGCTGAACGAAATCATCGCGCTCATAGAGGACGGACTCAGCAAAAAGGCGGTTGTCAGAAAAGAGCCGATGAATCCCGCGGATTCAAAAGCCACTGCGGCGGATATTTCAAAGGCGGAAAAAATTCTCGGCTGGGAGCCGCAAACTGATATTAAAAAAGGCGTAAAATCTTGTATTGACTGGTATCTTGAAAACAGGGAATGGGCAAGCCGCCTTGAAATGCCCGAGGTTTGATATTATTTAAGGATTTGAAAAATGGCTAAATCACTTGTAATTGTGGAATCGCCCGCCAAGGCGAAAACGATAAAAAGGTATCTCGGCACGGAATACGATGTTGAGGCGTCCGTGGGCCATATTGTTGACCTTTCGGACAAAACCCACGGCAAGCTCGGTGTTGATTTGGACAACGGGTTCAAGCCCGATTACGAAGTTATCAAAGGCAAAGGCAAAGTGCTTGACTCTTTACGCAAATCTGCCAAGGGCAAGGACAAGGTCTATCTCGCCACCGACCCCGACAGAGAAGGTGAAGCGATTGCGTGGCACATCTCTCAGCAACTGAAACTGGGTGACAGAGCGCACCGCGTTCTAATACGGGAAATAACAAAGGAGGGCGTTCTTGAAACCTTCCGGCGGACTGAACAGGTAAACCAATCAAAGTTTGAAGCGCAGCAGGCGCGGCGCATACTGGACAGAATAGTTGGCTACAAGGTGAGTCCTCTGCTGTGGAAAAAAATCGGCGGCGCGCTCAGCGCGGGCAGGGTCCAGAGCATTGCGCTCAATTTTGTCGTCAAACGCGAGCGCGAGATTGAGGTGTTCAACCCCGTTGAATACTGGAAGATTGAGGCGCGTTTGTTTACGGAGGAAGGAGATTCTTTCAGCGCGGGTCTGCGCAGTTTTCGCGGTTCGGAAGACGAAATTTCCAACGAGGAGCAGGCGCTTGAAATTGTCGCCGCCATTGAAAATGAGTGGTTTGTTATCTCATCGGTTGAGAGAAAAAAGGTTAATCTCAAACCTCCATCTCCGTTCATAACCAGCACTTTGCAGCGCGAAGCGGCAACAAAACTCGGTTTTTCCGTGAAGAAAACAATGAATCTGGCGCAACGGCTTTATGAGGGCATTGAAATTGGCTCTGAAGGTCCCGTGGGTCTTATAACTTACATGCGAACCGATTCACCGCGCCTTTCTCCGCGCGCGGTTGATGAGGCGCGCGACTTTATAAAAGAGAAATACGGAGAGGAGTTCGTCCCCGCAAAACCTAATATTCAAAAGGTCAGCAAGGACGCGCAGGACGCGCACGAAGCGATAAGGGTTACCTCAATTCTCAGAGGCCCCGAAGATATGGCGAAGTTTCTTGAAAAGGATCAACTGCGGCTTTACGAATTGATTTGGAAGCGGTTTGCCGCAAGCCAGATGTCTGCCGCCGTTGACGAAAAAACAACTGCCGATATCAGTGCCGGAGAAGCGGTTTTCAGAGCCACCGGAACGGTTCAGGTGTTCGCGGGCTGGAGAGCCGCCGCGCCTCCGCCTGAGAAAAAAGACGGGGAAGAGGCGCTTCTTCCGCCATTGAGTGAAGGAGCGGATTTGAAGTGCGAAGAGGTTGTTCCGTCTCAGCATTTCACCAAGCCGCCGCCCAGATACAACGAGGCGTCTCTTGTCAAAGATCTTGAGAAAAAAGGCATCGGCCGCCCTTCGACATACGCTTCAATTCTCTCCACAATTCAGGACAGGGAATATGTCAACAAGGAAAAGAAGGCGCTTTTTCCAACTCCGCTTGGCTTTGCCGTCAACGACTATCTCGTGAAAGATTTCCCCGACATAATGGATGAAAAATTCACCGCGAGCGTGGAGCAACGGCTTGATAAAATTGAGCAGGGCAGCGAAAAATGGGACGGGCTTCTGCACGATTTCTATCTTGACGAGGAATCGGGTTTAAAGAAAAGGGTTGAGACCGCCGAAAACGCTGTGAATGATGTTGAGGAAACCGACATCATGTGCGAAAAGTGCGACAAACCGATGGTGGTAAAAAACCGCCGCCGGGGCGGCGGGGAATTTCTTTCTTGTTCCGGCTATCCCGAATGCAAAAACGCTTCCGACTTTGAAAGGGTGGACGGAAAAATTGTAATCAAAGAGACTGCGCCGCCTCAAGATTCCGGAATCGCGTGCGAAAAATGCGGCGAGCCGATGGTGATACGCAAACGCAGACGGGACGGCGTGGAATTTCTCGCGTGTTCGGGTTATCCGAAATGCAAAAACGCTTCGGACTTTGAAAGGGACGGGGATAAAATCATTGTTAAACAGACAGAAAAACCCGAAGACGCGGGCATATCTTGTGAAAAGTGCGATAAGCCAATGGTGATACGCAAACGCAGACGAGACGGCGCGGAATTTCTCGCGTGTTCGGGCTACCCGAAATGCAGAAACGCTTCGGATTTTGAGCGTCTGGAAAACGGCGAAATAAAACCCATTGAAAGGAAGAAATCAGATTCCGCGCAAAAATCCTGAAACGGTTTACACAAAAGATTTTATTGACGCTGCGAGAAAGTTGGAAGCAAACCTTGCGGGCGATTTGAAGCGTGGCGCGTCTTACATCGACAAGTTTTCAGGCAGTTACGAGAGCAGTGTTGACAACATATTCCGCAGGCTGTTTTCTCTTTCTCCGCCTGATGAGCGCAAAGAACTGCAAGACGCGAGAGACCTGTTTCGGGGTTTTGACGCTCTCACCAATTTTGAAAAAATCAAAGTGTTGCGGCGGTGTGTGGAGCGCGTGAGCGCTGTTACTTCCCGTTTTGGTGAAACCACTTCTCCGGCGCGCTCGTCCAAACCGTTGGCGAAAAATCCTTCAAGCCCGGTTGAGGCAATAAAGGGTGTCGGCTCTTCAGTTTCATCTTTTCTCGCGAAAAAAGGCGTCCACACGGTAGGGGACGCGCTTTTTTATTTCCCCTCCAGATACGAAGACAGGCGCGATATAAAAGGAGTTTCAGACGCGGTGCCAAACAGTTGGCAGACGGTTGCGGGCAGGGTGGAGTCGGCGGGCAGAACGCGCCCCGGAGCGCGGGTGCAGTTTTGCGTTGTGCTGAAAGACGGCACAGCGACTCTTGAACTCGTGTGGTTCAATTTTGATGAGCGGTATATGAGGAGTAGGTATCAGGAGGGAAAACTTGTTTTTGTGAGTGGCGATGTTCAGATTGACCCGCGCCGCAGAGTTTTGCAGATTCTTCATCCGCAGCCTGACAGGATTGAGGTTCTTGACAAAGTCGATGAAGCGGCGGACAGCATTCATATCAACCGCGTAACGCCCGTTTATTCACTGACCGAGGGGCTTACACAGCGGCGCGCGCGCGCGATTATGCACGGCGCTCTTGACCATCGTGAGATGCTTGCGGACGTTCTGCCTAAAGGCATCGGGCGGGATTTGGAGCCGGTTGACGATGCAGTCGCAGAGATGCATTTTCCCGAAAAATGCGGCGTATGCCCGGATTTTTCACGAGCCGCGTGGGAAACAGGTTCGCGCGACAGGAATCTGCCCGCTCCCAAGACGGTGGCTTTTTTAGAGTTTTTTCTTTTACAGCTCGCTTTTGGGATAGGCAGAAACAAACGCGAAGGCGTGGGCGGAATATCATTTGCACCTTCGGGCGACATATCGCGCCGTTTGGTTCAAGCCCTGCCTTTCAAACTGACCGCCGCACAGGAAAAGGCGTTCTCTTTGATAAATTCGGCCATGGAAAAACCCGTTCCCATGAACATTTTGCTTCAAGGTGATGTCGGAAGCGGCAAAACGGTTGTTGCCACACTCGCAATAGCAAAAGCGCTTGATTCGGGCTGTCAAGCGGCGATTATGGCCCCCACACAAATACTCGCGGAACAGCACGCGAGAGTCATCGCGCGATACACCGCGGAGATAGGAATAAAACCGTTTCTGCTCAAAGGTGGAGACCGCTCGGCTCCGTTGTCCGAGGTGGAAAGCGGCGAGGCAAGGATTGTTATCGGCACTCACGCTCTTATTCAGGACAGGGTGAAGTTCAATAATCTCGGTCTCGCGGTCATAGACGAACAGCATAAATTCGGAGTAGCGCAGAGGGAGAAACTCAACCGCAAGGGCTCCAGTCCGGACATTCTTGTAATGACGGCGACCCCGATTCCGCGTTCGCTCGCGATGACGGTTTACGGTGATTTTGATGTCGCGGTTATAGACACGCTCCCCGCAGGCAGAAAAAAGATTGAAACGGTCGCGCTCGGCTCCTCGCCCGAAGACCGGTACGTAATGAACGGTGCCATCAAAGACAGTATTGAAGCGGGGCGGCAGTGTTATGTCGTTTGCCCTTTTATAGAGGGCGGGGAAAATGGCGCGGAAAGTGATGACGGCATCGCGCGTGTTGAAGAAACCGCCGCGGCAATTCGGCGGGAGGTTGCCGGCGCGCGGGTCGGCATTTTGCACGGGCGCATGCCGCCCGATGAAAAAGACTCCGCGATGGAGGAGTTTGTCGCGGGCGGCACTCAAGTTCTTGTTTCCACAACCGTTATTGAAGTTGGGATTGACGTGCCGAACGCGACACTTATGGTGATTGAAAATGCGGACAGGTTCGGTATTTCGCAACTTCACCAACTGCGCGGCAGAGTGGGGCGCGGCGCGGAGAAGTCCCGTTGCATTCTGCTTAAATCACCCGGTATAACGGCGCCCGGCGCCCGCCGGCTTGAAGAGGTCTGCAAAAATCCGGACGGATTTTCAATTGCCGAAGCGGATTTGGCCATGAGGGGACCCGGTGAGTTTCTGGGCGTGAAGCAGTCGGGAATGCCCGATTTTCGCTTCGCCGATTTGGTAATGGATTCCGACGTTTTGGTTGAGGCAAAAGAAGCCGCGCGGGAGATTCTGGACAAAGACCCCGAACTTGAGAACTATCCGAAATTGCGCGAAATGGTTGATGAGATTGCGTTCAGATGAGCCGCCGCGCGCCGATTACCCGTCAACCAGTAGAGACTCAGGGTCTTCCACAAGTTCTTTGAGGCGCACGAGGAACTGCACCGCTTCTCTGCCGTCCACAACCCTGTGGTCATAACTGAGCGCGACAAACATTATAGGGCGGATGACGACCTCGCCATCCACAACCGCCGGACGCTGTTTAATCGCGTGAAGCCCCAGTATTCCCACTTGCGGCGGGTTTAGTATCGGGGTGCTGAGCATTGAGCCGAAAACCCCTCCGTTTGTTATGGAGAAGGTTCCGCCCATGAGTTCGTCTATTTTTAATTTTCCCTCTTCGGCTTTTTCGGCGAGCTCCCTGACCTCTTTTTCAAGTTCGGCAAAGCTCTTTTTGTCCGCGTCTCGTATGACGGGAACAACAAGTCCGCTTGATGCGCCGATGGCTATGCCAATGTCGTAGAAATTCTTGTAGAGAATCTCGTCTCCTTGAATTTCCGAGTTAATCTGCGGAAACGCTTTGAGCGCGCCAACTGACGCTTTGATGAAAAAGGACGACATTCCCAGAGACACGCCGTGTTTTTCCTTGAAGGCGTCTTTGCGCCGTTTTCGCAGTTCCATAACCGCGCCCATATCCACTTCGTTGAAAGTGGAAAGAATTGCCGCTTCGTGTTGGGCCGCGAGCATACGCCGCGCGATGGTCTTGCGGCGCGGGGTCATCTTCACCCTTGTTTCTCCGCGGTGCAGAGCCGACAGAGAGGGGAATATATCGCTTCCCGCTCCCGCAGGCGTTTCTTCTCCGCCCGCCGCTTTGTCTGCTGCGGCTTGTTCAACATCGGCTTTTGTTATGCGTCCGCCTTCGGTTTTCGGCTCAACCTTTGACAGATCTATGTTCTCATTGCGGGCTATGTTTTTCGCGACCGGTGTGGCGCTCGCTTTTCCAGCGTCCGAAGCGGGTGCGGGTTCAGGCGGCGCTTCACTTTTACCGGATTCGCTTTGCGGAGTTTCAGTCTCCGCGGAGGCGGATTCATCTATCTCTCCAAGAGCGTCTCCAACTTTCACCTCGTCCCCTTCATTTCTTCCTATCTTCAAAACCACACCGCTTGTTATTGCGGGTACTTCAAAGTTTGCTTTTTCGGTCTCAAGCTCAACAACGGTTTCCCCTGTTTTCACGGGGTCGCCTTCATGCTTGAGCCATTTGACTACGGTTGCGTCTATAACTGAGTCGCCAAGTTCGGGCACGACTATCTGAGTTGCCATCTTGTCCTCCGGATTGTTTTTTCAAGATTAAACATCTATTGCTATCATAACACCGCTTTTTTCAATTTTATCAATTTCTTTTGCGCTGAACGTCTGCTCAAGCAGGATAGTTTGATTGGCCTTGTGCATTGACATTGAGCCCTCCGCGGGACTTGAGTTCCGTTTTCTCGCTATAAAACCCAGAGGAATGTTTCGCGGTCGCGCGATTTTGCGCAGAAACGGATGCATGAAATCCCACGCGCCCATGTTCACCGGTTCTTCCTGAAGCCAGATTATCTCTTTTGCTCCGCCGTATCTGCTCACCGCCTTCTCAATTTCTTCAACGGGCGGGTGGTAAATCTGTTCAACCCTTATTATCGCGACTTCGGGGTGTTTCTTTCTCAATTCGGACATTTCAAGGTCTACCGCAACTTTGCCGCTGCACAAAACAACTCTACGCACCTTGCTTGCGCCTTTTTTATCTACGGGGTCGTCAATGACGGGTATAAACCGCCCCGAAGACAGTTCTTCAAGCGACGATGAGGCAAGCGGGTTTCTAAGCAGACTTTTCGGAGTCATCACTACGAGGGGAAGCGGGTCTGTTTTCAGCAAAACCGCCTGACGTCTCAAAACATGGAAAAACTGCGCGGAAGTTGTGCAGTTCACAATCCTGATGTTTTTTTCCGCCGCCATTCCAAGAAATCTTTCGAGTCGTCCGCTTGAATGGTCAGGTCCTTGTCCCTCGTAAGCGTGCGGCAGAAGCAGCACAAGCGAGGATATCTGCCCCCACTTTGAGCGTCCGGAAACCAGATATTCGTCTATCAGTGGCTGGGCTCCGTTTATGAAGTCCCCGTATTGAGCCTCCCAGACTAGAAGAGTGTCGGGCTTTTGGATGCTGTATCCGTATTCAAAACCAATGCACGCGTTTTCAGTCAGCGGGCTGTTGATGATTTCAAAAGCCGCTTTTGACTGAGGAATTTCCCGCAACGGAATATATTCTTTCCCCGTGTTCGCGTCATGAAGAACAGCGTGCCTGTGGCTGAAAGTTCCCCTCTGACAGTCCTGCCCGCTGAGCCGTATGGGCACTCCGTCGGCAAGAATTGAGGCGTAGGCGAGTTCTTCTCCCAATGCCCAGTCTATTGATTTGGCTTTGGGGTCTTTGAGCGCGTCCCGCCTTTTTTCACGGGTTTTGCTTACTTTGTAGTTCACGGAAAAACCGTCCGGCACTTCAAGCAGGGCTTTATTAATCTCTTTCAGTTTTGACACCGGAAACACGGTTTTTGAATTTTTCGCCGCCCCCTCTTTGGGAATGACAACCGGCACGTCGCTGTCGCTCAGTTTTTCCGGAAGCGTTTCAAAAGTTTTTGTCAGTTCCGCCATCTGCTGTTCAAAGAGTTTGTCCGAAGAGCTCTTGTCCATTACTCCCTCTTTTGCGCAACGCTCTGCGATTTTTCCCCTCACGGTCGGCTGCCGATTGACTTTCTCGTACAGCAACGGCTGGGTGAATTTCGGCTCGTCTCCCTCATTGTGTCCGTGTCTGCGGTAGCCAACTAGGTCTATGAGGAAGTCTTTATTGAATTTGCGTATGTAGGAAAACGCTATCCTTATCGCCTCCATGCAAGCTTCGGGCTCATCGGCGTTGATATGGATTACGGGCACTTCAAACCCTTTGACCAGATCGCTTGAGTAAAGTGTGCTTCTGCTGTCTTTAGGAATAGTTGTGTAGCCAATCTGGTTGTTTGTGATTATGTGCAGTGTTCCGCCCGTGCTGTATCCGGGTATCAAAGACATGTTCAGAGTTTCCGCGTTTATGCCCTGTCCCGGAAACGCGGCGTCCCCGTGAACAATGACTGGCAGGGAATACATCGGGTCAAACTTCGGCTCTCCGGGAGATGAAGAATCCGTTCCCGCTCCGCGCGCCATTCCCTGTATGACCGGATTAACCGATTCCAGATGACTGGGGTTGGGCGCGAGCACGATTTCCAGCATTTTGTCCCCGCTTGAGATTCCGTTCATTCTCAGCGGTTTTACGGCTCCCTCGTGGTATTTAACATCGCCTGTCCAGCCCATGTCGTCTCTGAAATCCCTTTCATAGACAGGGTCTTTGAACTTCACAAGAGACTGCTCGCACGGCTTGTCCATAACATTGTGCATCACATTGAGCCGCCCCCGGTGAGCCATTCCAAGCGTTACGTGATAGACGCCTGAGTCCGCCGCGAGGGACATAAATTCATTAAGCATCGGCACAAGCATGTCCATTCCCTCAATGGAAAAACGGAACTTGCCCGGAAACACTTTGTGCAGAAACTTTTCAAGTGCCTCCACTTTGCAAAGCTGTTCAAGGATTGATTTCAGGTTAATGGGATTAAGCGGGGGTCTGAACTTCCCGGACTCCGCCGCGCCCATCATCCAAAGCCGTTCATTTGAGTAGTAGATATGATGAAAATCGTAGCCGGAAAAGGACGAGTAAACCTCTCTGAGTTTCCTGATAACCTCCGCCGCGTTTGAGCATTTTTCCGTAACCGGGCTTTCAATTATTGATGGCGGAAGCCCGGCAAGGTCTTTTTCGGTCAGTCCGTGAAATTCGTTTGAAAGGAGTTTGTCTCCCGCCGGGGAAGTTCCGAGGGGGTCCAGTTTGCTGTCAAGATGCCCGTTCAGCCGTATGGCCTGAGCGAGATTTGTCGTCGCGACTGTGGCGCCGGATGAGTCCGCTGTTTGTGTCTGCGCGGCGGCGCCTGTGCCGTTTTGCGCTTTCGACAAACCATTTTCAGTCGGAGTCCACGCGTCAAAAAAAGCGCGCGCTTCGGGGCTGACCGAAGAGCGGTCTTGCAGGTAGTGGCTGTAAATCTCCATAGCGAACCCCGAATTGGGCCCGTGAAAGAGATCTTCCAGCATCATAGAAGTGTGGTTTTGTTTTGCCATCGGAACGGCGTTTTTCCGTTTTCGGAAAGCAGAGCAATAGTAATACAGAATTCAGTCATAGACAATATGTCTCTGAACAATTTTTCACTGATTTGCGCGCTTCCCTACCTGTTTTTTTTGGGTCTGTCTTTTTCCTCTATGTATTCCCCGATTTGAACTTTGCCTCTGATTTCGGGTGGCAGATTGCTCAAATCCGGTTTGGGCATATCCGTTGAAAGGTCACTTGTGAAAGAGAATGACGATACCACCTTTTTCGCTTTTTTTGAACCGCATGAGGGACACTTCACCCTTTTTTCATCGCCTTTTTCATATATCAGTTCGGAAAAACGGAAAACATCAGTGTTCATAACAAACATCGTCGAGCCGTCTTCGGAATACCGGATTATGTCCTGCCCGTTTTCCGCAGGTTTTCCGGCTTCGGCTTCAATTTTGCCTTTTTGGAGGTCAATTATCTGCGCGCTACGCACAACTGAGTTGTCTTTTACGGTTTTAGGCACGGACTTCCCGCCGCCTTTCATAATGTTGCTTATCGCTTTTTCCGCGCTTGTTCTGCAAGGTACACATTCATATTCAAACAACGGCATAATTTCTTCCTACCTTTTGAAATACTGATTCAGGGTGTCCTGCCCGACCCAGTTCTGGCGCTCCTCGTCTTTTTGCACTTTGTAGTCCTTATGCCAGCCGAAGTCGTCTCCGGGACCGGGTTCCCTGTCTCTTTTATCAAAAATCGCCTTGAAGGTTGAAAAAACCCTCTGCACCTTTCCGCCTTGGCACAACGGGCATTTCGGCGGCGGCTCTCCGGGTTCCATCAGTTCGCTGAATTTGAAGTCTTTAAGTTCAAGGTAGAGCGATTTTCCCCCTTCAAGCGAGTATTTGAAACGGCGCGTGCTTCGCGACCGCGCAGGCATTTTTTCGCCGAGAGAAAACATCGGCGCTTCCTTTTTTTCCTTCGCGACCTCTATATAGAGGAAGCCGGGGTTTTCCTTTGATATCCGCGAAGCGTTTTTTTTGTTCAGGTTCTCAACAAGACTTGAGATGTCTTTGTTGAACCTGTCCATGCATCCTTCGCATTCATACTCATAAAGAGGCATAATAGAATCGAGATTCTACATATATTTGCCGTTTATTAAAAGGAACAAGTCTTGAAATTATTACCGGAAAACAGCACGGAATTGATTGTCCGGCGGACCGGAGCGGTCATTTCGCTTGAAATAAACAGACCTGAAAAGAGAAACTCTCTGTCTCCCGACGTTCTGCGGAGTATTGTCCGCGCGCTTGAAAAATTGAAAAAAGACGACTCGGCGCGTTGCGTTGTGCTTTCAGGGCGGGGGGGCAAGGCGTTTTCATCGGGATACGATTTTTCCTTTGTGGCCCCCGGAGACATAACCCGCGATTATGGCAGAAAAAAACATCCGCTTGCCGCCGCCTGCGACGCGGTGGAGAATTTCCCGCGCCCCGTTCTGGCGCTTGTGCGCGGCTACGCGGTTGGCGGAGGGCTTGAGCTTGCCGCCGCTTGCGACCTCATAATCTGCTCGGACGATTCAAAGTTTTCCATGCCTCCTTCAAAGCTCGGAATCGCCTATCCGTTTTCGGGTTTGCGTAGAATTGCCCGTGCGGTCGGGATTGCGGGCGCAAAACGGATGTTTTTCGGCGCGGAAACCTTTACGGCTCAAGAAGCGTTTCAGGCGGGGCTTGTAAGCGAAGTAACTTCACCTTCAGCTCTTGAAGACACCGTTTACGCGCTCGCCCGCAAAATCGCGGAGGGCGCGCCTCTGTCAATCCAAGCCTCCAAACAGGGGCTCAACATTCTTGCGAAATCCTCAAAACCTTCCGCGAAAGATTCCACCTCTCTGCGCGCAATGTTTGAAAAAGTCTGCGAAAGCGCCGATTTCAAAGAGGGAATGAAATCGGTTGCCGAAAAAAGAAAGCCGGTTTTCAAAGGGCGTTGATTTACCGCCCGTAAATATCTTCAATAAAATCTCTGTCTTTGCTCCAGCCCGGTTTTACCATCACGTTCAGTTCCAGAAAAACTTTTGTTTCGAGAAAATTCTCAATATCGTTCCTCGCGCGCGAACCAATTTTTTTCAGCATCTCGCCGCCTTTTCCTATAACGATTTTTTTATGAGACTCTTTTTCAAGAAGCACTTCGGCGTTTATGTAGAGAATGCCACCTTTTCCGCGCCGCATTTCCCTGACCACAACAGCCGATTGGTAGGGCACTTCTCCGTGAGTGAGGCGAAAGATTTTTTCTCTGACAAATTCCGCCGCGATAAATCCGTCCATCGCGTCCGTGCCGTTGTCATCGGGGAACTGTTTTTCGCCTTCTGGCAGGGATTTTTTCAAAACTTCAAGCAGGCGCTCAGTACCGGTTTTTTTGAGCGCCGAAACCGGAACAATATCGGCGATTTTGTCGCCAAATTGTTCCGATTTTTTTATCGCTTCAAGAACAGACTGTCTGCTCGCGATGTCGGTTTTGTTCAGAGCCACTATCACGGGGCGCGAAGAATCCCTGATTGCCCTGACTTCGCCCGCGCCAAAGGCGGCGGAACTGTCCGTAACGGCAAGTGTTATGCCGCTCTCCAGCGCTCCGAGCGCGGACGCGGTCATTTTTTTGAGCAGTTCTCCCTTCGGGCGGACTATTCCCGGCGTGTCAGTGAAAACTATCTGTGCTTCGTCGTCCGTGAATATGCCATTTATGCGGTTGCGCGTTGTGTTGGGTTTTGAGGATGTGGCGCAGATTTTCCGTCCCACAAGCGTGTTCACAAGTGTGGATTTTCCCACATTCGTTCCGCCGACCACCGACACAAAGCCGAATCTGTATTTTCCGCCACCTGACATTTCTGACAAGAATGGCGTATTCGGCCGCCAAGAGCAAACCGCTCGGACAGGTTGAAAATCAGTAAAGTTGGTATAGAGTGAGATTTTGCCCGCGCATGTGCGCAAAAAACATCGCGGGACAGGGGGAATTCTTTGAAAGATTATGTTTTTACACCCGGTCCAGTTCCGGTTCCGAGCGATGCTCTGATTGAGATGGCAAGGCCCATCATCCACCACAGAACCGCCGAATTTGAGTCAATAGTTGAACAGATACGCGCCGACCTGAAACAGATTTTTCAGACTTCCGGCGAGGTTCTGGTACTTGCTTCCTCAGGCACGGGAGCGATGGAGGGCGCGGTTTCAAACACACTTTGCCGGGGCGACAGGGTTCTTGTCGTCAACAGCGGGAAGTTCGGAGAAAGATGGGAAAAAATCTGCGGCGCTTTCGGCATTGAAGTTGAGGAAATCACGGTTGAGTGGGGAAGGGCGGTTGATCCCGCGCTCATACGGCAAAAACTCGACAAAAACCCCTCCATACGCGCGGTTCTGATGCAGGCGAGCGAAACCTCAACGGGCATAAAAAACCCGACCGCCAAAATAGCCGCAATTACGCGCGAACGGGACGACGTGATTCTGATAGTGGACGGCATAACTGCCGTGGGCGTTTTTCCGTTGCCGTTTGACGAACTTGGCATTGACGTGCTTGTCGCGGGCTCGCAGAAGGCTTTTATGCTTCCTCCGGGGCTGTCTTTTGCGGCAATGAGCACCAAGGCGTGGGAGTTCAACAAAACCTCGGACCTTCCGAAGTTTTATTTTGATTTCAAAGCCGCGGCAAAAAGCGCGGACAAAAACACAACTCCGTGGACACCGGCGGTCAGTCTTGTAAGAGGGCTGTCGCAGGTTTTGAAAATGTTTGTCGGAGAAGGGCTTGAAAATATGCACAAACGGCACGCGGTTTTTTCTTCCGCGACCAGAAGCGCTTTTGAAGCGATGGAAATGGAGTTGTTCACAAAGGATGAGCCCAGCCCCGCGCTTTCAGTCGCGGTCGCGCCGCCTGATATCGGCGCGGGACCGCTGATAAAAACCCTCAAAGAGGATTTTGGAATAACGGTCGCGGGCGGTCAGGATCAGGCAAAGGGGAAGATTTTCCGCGTTTCCCACATCGGATACATAGACCGTTCGGACACAGTCGCGGTTGTGTCTGCGGTTGAGCAGAGTTTGAAAAAACTCGGGCACGGGTTTGATTTCGGCTCCGGTGCTGAAGCCGCCGCCCGCATAATCAGTGAAAACCTGTAAACATTCGGCGCAAGCGCGGGATTTTTATATTTCTTTGAGCGAACTGAAATGTTTGTCTGCGAGTGGGTCTTCATCTTTTTCTGAGATTAGATACGCGGCTTCGTACTGCCCGCCGCGGTTGTGATAAAGACGCGTTCCCGAAGGCGTTTTAATGTAGTTGCCGGAAATTTCGCAACCGTCCGGCATTTCAACTTCATAGATTGAAAAGGACAGGGTTTGCGAACCGAGGTTAAAATTTCTGCGCTTCTCGCCGATCTTTTTTACTTTGATCGTTTCTTGCAGAGCGTACGGGAATATCTGCCCGTGAACCTGAATTTTCATCCGTTCTCCTCGTATCTGATTTGGTTGAGCGAACCGACGCACATAAGCAAACGCGCGATTTTTTCGTTCTTTTTATACGCGGATTTTTTCTCAAGCGTTTTTCCGCACCCGGCGCACCGGTTTGACGATGCGGATGAAAAACCACACGGCGCGCACCGGAAAACCGTTTCATCATGCCAGCGCATCAAAGAGTAAATCAACTCGTTGACGCCCCAGCCGACCATTACGTCTCCCCACTGGTCAATCGCCTCTATCAGTTTCCGTCTGTGGGGTTCGGGAACTTCACTGAAGTCTCCCAGATACACACGCTCGCCTGTTGAGGCATACACGCCGAAATTGCGCGCCGTCACAGTTTTGCTGTCCGGCTCATAAGGATATGATCCGCGAGCACAAGATTAACCATCGCTTCGGCAATGGGAACCGCCCGCGGGCACAGGCACGGGTCATGTCTGCCTTTGACTACCAGATTCTTTGGAGAGCCCTTTTTGTCAACCGTTTTCTGGGTTTTTGATATTGACGAAGTGGGCTTTATGGCGATTCTGACCACGAGATTTTCGCCGTTTGTTATGCCGCCGAGCAACCCGCCCGCGTTGTTTGTTTTGAATCCCAGAGAGCCGTCTTTGCGCTTGAACATCAAATCGTTTACTTCAGATCCTTTCTTTTTCGCCACATCAAACCCGCTTCCCACTTCAAAACCTCTTATGCCGCCGATGCTCATCAGAGCGGAAGCCAAATCCGCGTCAAGTTTGTGAAAAACCGGCTCGCCAAGCCCTGCGGGAAGTCCCTGTGTTATAACCTCAACCGTTCCCCCGACTGAGTCTCCCTGCCGCCGGACGGAGTCTATGAGGTCAAACATCTGTTTCGCTTTCTTTGCGTCCGGACAGCGCACGGGATTTTTTTCTATTTCACTAAAATTGACTTTTTCCGCAACTATGTCGCCCACACTTCTGACAAATCCGCGCGTTTTAATTCCGCGCTTTTCAAGCAGTTTTTTCGCAATAGCGCCCGCCGCGACCCGACCGGCCGTTTCCCTTGCCGAAGCCCTGCCTCCGCCTCGGTAGTCTCTGAATCCGTATTTTTCATCGTATGTGAAATCGGCGTGTCCGGGGCGGTAGGTGTCTTTTATTTTCTCATATGAAGACGAGATGACATCGGTGTTGCGCACAAGCATGGAAATCGGTGTGCCAAGCGTTTTGCCTTTGAACACGCCGGACAAAATCTCAACCTTGTCCGCCTCTTTGCGTTGTGTCGTAACCTTGCTTTGCCCGGGGCGGCGGCGGTCAAGTTCGTTCTGAATGTCGGTTTCGGAGATTCTGAGTCCCGCCGGACAGCCGTCCAGCACAACCCCGATGGCGCTTCCGTGCGACTCTCCCCATGTTGTGATTCTAAAAACTTTTCCGAATGTGTTTCCGGCCATTTGGATATAATACCCGCTTCTTCAGAGCAATCTGCGCGACTTAAACCATTCAACGGTCTTGCGCAGACTTTCCTCCACCGAACCGCGCTTGTATCCCAGTTCCCTCTCGGCTTTTGAACAGTCTGTGTGCCAGTTGTAGCGCGACAGTTTGACGGAATCCAAATCCATTGTTGAGTAGTTCGGAAACGCCAGTCCGAGAACGCGTTCGGCGAAAAACGCGGACACGTATGCCGCCGGGTAGGGGATTTTCAATTTCGGCGCGGGCACCCCTGTTACTTTTTCAAGCAGGGTGAAATACTCAAGCACCGTCAGGTTTGTGTTGCTCAGGATATAACATTCTCCGGTTTTACCCTTTTCCGCGGCAAGTATGTGTCCTTCCGCCACGTCTTCAACATCGGTAAGGTTGAGAGTGCCGTCCATGTATCCGGGGAAACGCCTTTTGCAATACCACAGAACCGATCCCACGCTGGACAGATATTTGTCTCCGGCTCCGATAACAACCGAAGGATTCGTTATCACGACATCAAGCCCTTTTTCGCAAAAATCAAGCGCCGCGGCTTCGGCGGCCCGTTTCACGTTCATATATCCGATGTTCGCGCCTTGAAAATCCGTGTCGGTTTCAGAGTCTTCCGTTATAAACCCGTCCTTAACCGCCGGCCCCAGCGCCGCCACACTGCTTGTGAAAACCACTTTTCGCACGCCCGTTTCAAGAGCGGCGGACAAAACATTCCGTGCTCCCTCAACGTTTATCTCCACCATTTTCCCGTAGTCTCTTTTTTTGAACGAAACAAAGCCCGCGCAGTGATAAACGGTTTCGCATCCTTCAAGGGCTTTCAACACCGATGCGCGGTCCGTTATATCGCCGTTTATTTTTGTTATGCCGGCGCGGTCAAGGTCTCCGGTGTCGCTGGTTGCGCGCACAAGGGCGCGAACTTCGTCTCCTTTAGTTTTCAGTTTTCGCGCTATATGAGAGCCGATAAACCCAGTTGCTCCGGTCATTAAAACTGCCATGTTAAAACGCCTCCCGATTAGAATCCGATGAATTAGAAGTTAGAAGTTTGAGATGGAGTTGTCAACGGTTATTTGATTTGCCCCGTCCGCCGCGGGGGAGCGTCTTGCCTGTGTTTGCCGCCTCATATATTCTGGAACAGCCGCCGCGCGCGAGAAATCCCATGTCTCAGGCACACTCTATCGTTATGGAGAAAATCCGCAAAGATTACGCCGGGCGGCGTGTTCTTGACGGTCTGGATTTGCGTGTAGGGAAGGGCGAAACGGTTTTCATCAAAGGCGAAAACGGTTCGGGCAAAACTTCGGTGTTGAAAATTGCCGCCGCGCTGTCAAGACCGGCTGCCGGAAGAGCTCAAGTCGCGGGTTTTGACACCGTTTCTTCGCCGGAGCAGGTGAGGCGTAGAGTGGGGTTTGTTTCTCACGAAGACTGTCTTTACGAAGGTTTAAGCGCATTTGAAAATCTGCGTTTTTTCTGCGAACTCCAGAGCATCGGGAACGCGGCGTTTAGGGCGGAAGAGTTGATTGAAATCTTTGAAATTCCGTTTTCCCGGCGGCAGGGTTGCGGTTCGCTGTCGGCGGGAATGAAAAAACGGATTTCAATAGCGCGTGCCGTGTCGCACAACCCCGAAGTGCTTCTTCTTGACGAACCATTTTCCGGTCTTGACCGTAGAGGGAGCGAGATTCTTTCGCAAGAATTTGAGCGTTTAAAAAACTCCGGCGCGGCCGCGCTTGTTTCAACTCATGGAAATTTTGAGGGTTCCGATATTGCGGATTGGACGGTGGTTATTACCAGCGGTCGAGCGGACCGGAGCGGGAGCGTTTTGTGAGAGCCATCTGGACTGTTTTTTTCAAAGATCTCTCCATTGAGACTTCGGGCGGGGGCGTTTTTCCCGCCGTAGCGGCTTTTGCGGTCGTCATAGCGTCCGTTCTGCACTTTACAAATGTTTTTCCCTCTGCGCCCGCCGTGACAAATGCCGCTCCGGCGGTGTTCTGGATTTCCACCCTGTTTGCCGCCACGATTGCATTTGAGCGCTCATTTGAGGTTGAGAGAAAATCCGAAGCCATTCGCATGGTTCTTATGTCGCCTGTTGACAGAGGTGCGGTTTTTATCGGTAAAACTCTCGCCAACCTGTTTCTTCTCACCGCCGTTCAAGCAGTTTTTGTTCCGGTTTTCGCTCTTTTTTTCTCTCTGGACGTATTGCCGGTTCTGGGACCGTTTGCCGCGACTGTTTTCGCGGGAACGGTTGGAGTGGCGGCGGTGGGAACCGCGCTTTCCGCACTTTCCGCACAAACCAGCATGAAAGGGGCTATCTTTCCGGTTTTGCTGTTTCCGCTTCTGATTCCGGTTTTAATAAGCGCGTCCGAATCTTTGTCCGCGGTGCTCGGCGGTGCGCCCGCAGGTGATTTTCCGCGCCACATGAAAGCGCTCATCAGTTTTGATTTTGCTTTTCTTGCGGCCGGCACACTGGTTTACGGATATATAATTGATGATGTTTAGGGGGATTTTTTGAGCGTTTCAAAGAAAATTGTTTTTGCTTTCGCGTTGCTTCTTACCGCGGTCGCGGTCTGGATGGGAATTTTTTACGCGCCGACCGAACTCAAGATGGGGCACACGCAAAGAATCTTCTATTTTCATATGGGCGCGGTTGCCGCGATGACCGTGGCTTTTATAATCGTGTTTGTTTCAAGCGTCGCTTTTCTGCGTTCAAGAAAGTCCGGGTGGGATGTGCGCGCCGTATCCGCGGCGGAGGTCGGAGTTGTTTTCACGCTTATAACTATGCTGACGGGCGCGATATGGGCGAAGCAGTCGTGGGGAACGTGGTGGGTTTGGTGGGACGCTCAGCTTCAAGCCACCTTTATCCTGTTTTTGCTCTATTGCGGCTACTTGCTTCTCAGAAGAGCGCTTCCCGAAGGCGAAAAAAGCTCCGTGCTTACAGCCGTGTTCGCGTGCCTCGCTTTTATAGACCTGCCATGGGTTTATGTGTCCGCGCGCGTTGTGAAAAGAGACATTTCCCCCGTTGTTTTCGGTCCGGGCGGAGAGGGCATTGCGCCTGAAATGATGCACACACTGCTTGTCAATATTGCGGCGTTTGTTTTTTTGTTCGTGCTGATTTTGCGCGAGCGCGAGAGGATTGAAACTTTGAGGCGGCGTATCAATTCGCGCCGCGAAGATTAGAGCGGCTATCCGGTTTTGCGAAACTCCGAGAATGAGTTTTCGTGTTCGCTCACAATTCTGCTTACGGTTGAGTAGTGAATTCCGAAATGGTCTGATATTTCCTTCATTGAGAATTCGCCCGAGCGATACGCCGCGAAAACCGCCTCATTTCTGTCCGTGATGCCACTGACGAAACGCTTGACGCTTTTGAGCGTCATTCTCTGCTCCGCCGGAATCTCTTTTGAGTGTTTTACGGACGCGAACTTTGAGGATCTTTCAATAAAGTCTCTGTCGCCCAGATAAATCTGGTTCTTGATTTCCGACCTGATGCTGTTCTGCTCCGGGGTTGAAATAAATTTTTCAAACTCCGTGCCGCCGCCGAAAATTGACGATATTGCCAACGGATTTATAAAAGAAACGCTTTCCTTTCCGCTTGAGGCGCGGCAACTGCTCCATTTCCACTGAACAGGTGAGGTGATAAGCCCTTTTCTGACCGGATTTGAGAGCGTGTGCCTGATAACTCGTTTCAGATATTTTTCCTTCTGGAAAATTACGGAGTTAAACCTGCCCGTGAAAAGATGCCCCGACCGGTTGTGCTTTCTGTTAAATGCTTGTGTGTAAACTCCGTTCAACTGCCTCATTCCGGCTGAAAGGTTGGCTTTGGGAGTTTCAACGACAATATGGTAATGGTTGCCCATCAGGCAGTAGGCGTGGCAAATCCATCCGAATCGTGAGCACACGGACTCAAAAGTGTTCATCCACAACTTGCCGTCATCGGAACTGATAAACACCCTCTGGGACGCGTTCCCCTTTGAGGTTACGAAGTAATAGGCGTTTTGATACTCTACTCTGAGCGGTCTTGCCATGCTGGCACGATTATAAGATTTTTAAATTCAAAAGGTCAAGACTTGACCCCTTGAAAACTAAGTTTTTTAGGGTTTTGAGCGCGGCGGTCGTTTCTTTTCTCCCCGTTTCTGCGCCTCGGCGATTACGGATTGAACCTCTATCACCGTCATATTCATCTTATACCATCCCGGTTCGTAACTGCCTTCTTTGTTTTCCTCTATCTCTTCGGCGGAAATTCTCATCAGCACAAAGACGTAGCCGCTCGCGTCAACAAGAGGGTCTCCCGTGAGCAGGTTGGGGAACTCTTCAAGCCCGCACTCTCTCTGCCACGGCCTCAAGTCAAAAAAATGAACACAGTCCTTGAGCGGAATTTGAAACATCCGTTTGTTTTCGGATGCCTCTTTGTCCTCAACTGAAAAGTAGAAAATATCAGCCATCTTTCAAACCTCCCGCGTGTCAGCCGCCGCTACGGTTCCCGATGTCTTTTCTGTAGACAAGCGTACCGGAACCGGTTTCTCCGTCAATTCGTTCCACCGTTTCATAAGCGCGTGCCGCCGCTTTTCTTATTGTATCTCCAAGAGCCGTCACTCCCAAAACTCTTCCGCTTCCGGTAACGACTTTTCCGTCTTTTTCCGCCGTTCCGGCGTGAAAAACCACCGACTCCTCCCCGTCATTCGGAATCCCTTTCAATTCCGCGCCTTTTTCGTATTTTCCAGGGTAGCCGTTTGAAGCCATTACCACGCACACAGCCGCGCTTTCATTCCATTCGGGCGGCTTCTGGTTTGCCAGCGTTCCGTCCGCCGCAGCGGCAAGAAGCGGCACGATGTCGGATTTCATCCTCATCATAAGCGGTTGGGTTTCGGGGTCTCCGAAGCGGCAGTTGAATTCAAGCAGTTTTATGTCCGCGCCGTCTATCATAAGCCCCGCATAAAGAACGCCTTTGTAGGGTTTTCCTTCCTCCGCCATTCCCTCAATGGCGGGTTTCATAAACTCATTCATTATTTTCTCCCTGATTTCGCCTGTCGCGATTGGCGCGGGAGTGTAAGCTCCCATGCCGCCGGTGTTGGGTCCGCAGTCGCCGTCAAGAAGCCGCTTGTGATCCTGAGACGGTTCAAGCGGAATAACGGTTTGCCCGTCCGATATGGCAAAAAATGAAAGCTCCGCGCCGGGCAAAAACTGCTCCATCACAATGCGGTTTCCGGACTCCCCAAACACCTTGTCGCTCATGATTGAGCGCAACGCATTTTCGGCATCCTTTCTTTTCTGGCACACAAAAACCCCTTTCCCCGCCGCAAGACCGTCCGCCTTTATGACAACCGGGAAATCCGTTTCTCCAAGCGCGCGAATCGCGTCATCAACATTTTCAAACACATCAAAATCAGCGGTTGGAATGGAGTGTCTGCGCATAAACTGTTTTGAAAAAACCTTGCTTCCCTCAATTTCCGCCGCCGCTTTTGAGGGGCCGAAAACCCTGATTTTTTTCGCTTCAAGCGCGTCCGCAAGCCCGAGAGACAGGGAAACTTCCGGACCTATGACCACGAGCTCCGGTTTCTCTTTGAGCGCGAGCGCAACCATTGCTTCAGTGTCCGCCGCCGCAACAGCAACGCACCGGGCGCGTTTTGTTATTCCCGCATTTCCCGGAGCGCAGACAATTTCCGAAACCAGCGGACTACGCGCTATTTTCCAGCAAAGCGCATCTTCTCTGCCTCCTCCGCCAACCACCATCACTTTCATTCAACAGTTACCACTTTGGCGAGATTTCGCGGCTGGTCAACATCCTTTCCGAGCGAGCGAGCCACATGATAGGCGAAAAGTTGCAGCGGAATGACGGAAACAAGCGGGTTCGCAATCAGTCCGCATTCTGGCACGCGGATTATTCTGTCTTCTTCATCCAAATTCGGCGCTTCACAATCCGGCATAACGGCTATTACCCTGCCGCGCCGCGCCTTCACTTCCGCCATGTTGGAAAGAAGTCTTTCAAAAGACGGCTCTTCACGGGATGGAAACACGAAAACCACGGGCATTTTTCCGTCAATAAGCGCGATGGGCCCATGCTTCATCTCTCCCGCCGCCGCACCCTCGGCGTGAATGTAGGAAATTTCCTTCAACTTCAGAGCGCCTTCAAGCGCAACCGGATAGCCGAGCCCCCGTCCCAGAAAAAGAAAGTTTGAGTGCTCTGAGAATTCCACTGCGATTTTGGCGATTTCATCGTCAAGTGCTAGGCATTCGGACTGAAGCGCCGAGATTGAGCGCAACTCTTTCTCAATTTCCGCCGCGCGGTTTTGCGGAAGTGTTCCGCGCGCTCTGCCGATAAAAAGCGCGAGCGCCGCGAAAGTCGCAACCTGAGTAGTGAACGTTTTTGTTGAGGCGACAGAAACCTCTCTTCCGGCTTTGGTCAGAATGACGTTCCGCCCCGCGTCAATTATTTTCCCGAACGGATTGTTTGTCACGACAACTGTTTTGGCGCCGCTTTCCGCCGCTTTGGACAAGGCGAGCAGGGTGTCCGCCGTTTCGCCCGATTGCGACACGGCTACCACAAGTGTTTCGGGACCCGCTTTTGTGCGGCGGTAACAGAACTCCGAGGCGATTTCCGAATCCGCATGTATCTGCGCGATAGATTCAACCAGATAGCGTCCCGCTATGGAGGCGTAGTGAGAGGTGCCGCAACCCACAAAAACGACCCTTTCAACGGAGCGGATAAGTTCGGGGTCCAGATCGTCAAGAACCGGTACGCCACCTGTGTGAATTCTGCCTCTGAGTGTGTCAGCGACCGCGCGTGGCTGTTCATAAATCTCTTTGAGCATATAGTGAGGGAAGCCGTTTTTGTCCGCGTCAACGGCGTAACCGCCGTCTTCAATCTTTCTGGCGGGGCGTTTTACCGTGTTGCCTTCCGAGTCCGTTATCGTGATGCCGCCGGGTTTTATGACGGCAAATTCGCCCTCTCCGAGCGCCGTAACCTCGCCGCACCACTGCGCCAGAGCGGGCACATCGGAGGAAACAAACTTCTCATCTCCCGAATCCGCGAGCACAATGGGCGAAAACCGTTTTGCCGCCACGATAGTATCCGGTTCTTTTTCCGAAACCGCCGCGATTGCCGAGTAGCCCGTTATTTCGGCAAATGTTTTCTTCACTGCTTCAAGAAGGGTGTCTCCCGCACCGTGAAACTCATCAATAAGGTGCGCGATGACTTCGGTATCAGTGTCAGACAGGAAAACCCTTCCGGCGGATTCAAGACGCTCGCGCAGAGGTTTCCAGTTTTCAACAACGCCGTTGTGAACCACGCTTACCGCGCCCGCAGTGTGCGGATGAGCGTTTTCGCGGCTTTCGGGGTCGCCCTGAGTTGCCCAGCGTGTGTGTCCTATTCCGACTTTTCCTTCGGGAGGGTTTGAGCCAATTTCCTCCACAAGCCGGTTGATTTTGCCCGGAGTTTTGAAAACTGACGCGCCGTTCTCTCCAACAACACAGATGCCTGCGGAGTCGTAGCCCCGGGTATCAAGTTTTCCAAGCCCGTTGCACAGAACATTGCATGTTCGCTCGGCAAAACCCACGTAGCCAACTATTCCGCACATCAGTTTTTCGCCGCCTTGTCGCCGGGTTTGCGCCATCCGCGAACTTCTTTCTGTTTGCTTCTGCCAATTGCGAGTGAGCGCGGGGAAACGTTTTTTGTTATGACCGAGCCTGCCGCGGTTGACGCGCCTTTGTCCACTTTCACGGGCGCGACAAGAATTGTGTCGCTACCAATGAACACTTCATCACCGATTATTGTGCGGTGTTTTTTGTTGCCGTCGTAGTTGCAGGTGATTGTTCCCGCTCCTATGTTTACGTGCGCTCCGAGCGCCGAATCTCCGACATACGACAAGTGGGGGATTTTTGAGTTTTTGCCGACCAACGATTTTTTGATTTCAACAAAAGAGCCCGCACGCGCGCCTTCCATCAAAACCGTTTCAGGGCGAATTCTCGCAAACGGACCCGCCGCCGAGCCCGCGCGCATGTCGCAACTGTCAAGAATTGAGGAAAATTCCACTCTGCAATCCGCGCCGAGTTTGCTGTTCGTAATTTGCGAACAGGGTTCTATTACGCAGTTGGTTCCTATGAAGCTGCGGTTGATAAAACAGCACGGCTGTATGAGCGCGCCTTTTCTGATTTTTGTTTCGGGGCATATATACGTGGTTGACGGGTCGGCAATTATAACTCCCGCGCTCATGAGGCGGGCATTTGTTCTTTCTCTCATATATTTCTGAGCGGCCGCGAGTTCCGAAGGTGTGTTAACACCGGTGATTTCATTAAAGTCCGCCGTTTTGACCGTTCCCGTCCTTTCGCCCGTCCGCAGGGCTATCTCAACAAGGTCGGTTATGTAGTATTCGCCTTTGGCGTTTTTTTTGTTCAACAACGCGAGAGCGCGGCGCAGGAAAGAAATTTTGAAACAGTAAATGCCCGCGTTTATCTCATCTATACGTTTTTCCTTAACAGATGCGTCCCGATGCTCAACTATTTTTTCCGGGTCTCCGTTTTTTGAACGAACTACACGCCCGTATCCGTCCGGATTGTCCGCAATAGCGGTTACAAACGACAGAGCCGCGCCTTTTTTCTTCCGGTTCGCGACAAGTTTTTTGATAAGCGTTCCGGTAACGCCGGGTATGTCGCCGTTTACGACAACAACCTCGCCGTCCCGTGCGGAAATCTTTTTCATCGCGCTTGACAGCGCGTGCCCCGTGCCCCGTTGTTCGCGTTGGTAAGCGAACTCAAAGTTTCCGGTTCCGTTGTTTGACAGGTATTGGACCATCGAGTCTGAGTCAAACCCGACTACGGCGAAAGTTTTTTTCGGTTTTACGGTGTCAGTCGCGAGCGTGATATGCCGGATAATCGGCGTTCCCAGAACCGGAAGAAGCGCCTTCTGGCGTTTGCCTCCCATTCTGGAACTTTTTCCCGCGCAGAGAATTACGGCATACAAAGGCACAGTTTCAGGTCCGGTTAGGAAATGCTAAAACGGAATGTCGTCATCCATGTTGTTTTCGGGTATTTCAAGAGGGGTGCTGTTCTGGGGTTGTGATTGCTCGCCGCCCGTGTTTGCTGAGGCGCTGTCTCTTGAGTCGCCCAGAAACTGCATCTCTTTGGCATGTATCTCGGTTGTGTATCTGGTGTTTCCTTCCTTGTCTTCCCATGTCCTTGTTCGTATTGAGCCCTCAATGTAAACGGGTTTGCCTTTGGAGAGATATTGTCCGCAAATCTCCGCCAGCCGCCCCCACGCGACAATTCTGTGCCATTCGGTTCTCTCGCGTTTTTCACCGTCTTTTGAAGTCCATGATTCGTTTGTGGCGACCGAAAAATTAGCGACCGCCTGCCCCGAACCGGTGTATTTCATTTCGGGGTCACTTCCCACATTTCCGATTACAGTTGCCTTATTTACTCCTCTCATAATGTCTCAAATTCTATACGCATAACAAACCCTTTCCAAATGGCTCCTTACGCTTGCGGCGGTATGCATTCCAGCAGTTTGTCAACAATTCTCGCCGTCATTCCCCATATTCTCCGCTCGTGGTGAAAAAACTCCGGTTTTTCGGGACTTCCGCCGCGCCGCAATTCGTCCGCGGGTATCCAGAAAATTTCATCAACTTCATCGTCGCTTATCCGCATTTCAAGGTCTGAAACTCCGGTATCTGAAAAGAGGGCGCACACGAAAACATTTACCAGATATTCCCTCCGGTTTTTGTCCGTGTTGCCGCGCGGGGTTTCATCGTCAAGACGCCCGAGAATTTTTCCGTGGTTTTCAACTTCCATACCGGTTTCTTCGCGTGTTTCCCTTATCGCGGTCGCGAGCATGTCCGGGTCGTTTTCCTCTCTGGCTCCGCCCGGAAAAGCGATGTGCCCTGAAAACCTGTCAAGCGGATGCCGGGATCTTTTTATGAAACAGATTTCCACGCCGCCGTTCGCGCGTCTGACAATCGCCATAACCGCCGCTCGCGCCGCGCCGTTTGCAAGACTGAGTTCGCGCAAGGGCCGCCGCGCCAGATTTTTCTCAAAAGTTCTCGTAAAAAGTTCGTCGGACATTTTATTTTACAACCGCGATTATATTTCCCCATTTGTCAATTTCACAAATGAACTCCGGCGTTATCATCACAACGGAATTGTCTTCCAGAACCAGCGCGGGTCCCTTGAATTTGAAGCCCGCGCCCATTTCCGCACGATTATACAGTTTGAATTTTTTCGGCGTATCGCCGAGCCATATCTGCTTTTCGCGCGCGATCGGTTTCTTCCCGCGCGGGATTTCCGGCAGACGGACGCCGCTTTTTTCGCCGTGAAGGCGGACTCTCACCGCCGTTGTTTCAACCGGCTTGCCCCGCATTTCGTATCCGAACCTCTTGAAATGCGCGCGATGAAAGTCTGAAACAAATCGCCGCGAAAAAGGGACTGTGATTTCATGAGACTGTCCTTCGTATCTTGCGTCAACAAAGCGCTCGGCGTTGCGGACGTCTTTTTCCTCCGCGCGCGCGCTTTCTTCAAGTTTCGCGAGCCCGTTCGAAATAATATTCATTTGCGCCGGCGCGACCGCGAAACAACTTTTCACATAGTCTTTAAAAACATCTGAAAGGAGCATTCCCAGAGCGGAAAGAGCGGCGGGATGAACGGGGAAAACAACCTTTTTCATTCCAACCGCGACCGCGAGTTCGCAACAGTGGATACCCGCCGCGCCGCCGAATCCGAAAAGCGCGAACTCTCTGGGGTCAACCCCTCTGTCCGCGGCAATGACCCGTATGAGCCTCTCCATGGACGAATTGACAACCTTGATAACCGACTCCGCTTTTTGAAGGGTATTCTTTGACTCCATTTTCAGAGTTTCAATCGCGTCGCGCGCTTTTTTCGCGGAAACCTTTTTTCTTCCGCCGAGAAACCGTGCGGGTTCAATCCTGCCGAGCGCGAGATTGGCGTCCGTAATGGTCGGGAGTTTCCCCTTGCCGTAGCAAGCGGGTCCGGGTTCAGCTCCGGCGCTTTGAGGACCGGTTTTCAAAATCCCTCCCGAGTCCACGCGCGCTATGGAACCGCCACCAGCGCCGATGGTTGAGATGTCCACACAGGGGGCGCGCAGAGGAATTCCGCCCACGTTGTTTTGAGACGCGAATGCAACGGCGCCGTCGCAAAGCGAGACATCGGTTGAAGTGCCTCCCATATCAAGGGTTATGATTTTTTTTTCGCCCATTAGTTCGGAGATTTTGAAAGCGCCCACAACTCCAGCCGCGGGACCCGATGTCGCGATTCTCACAGGCTCGTCCGCGACTTTTTCGGGTGATGTAACGCCACCGCTTGACTGAACTATGGAAACTTTGCTCACCGAGTCCGATGATGACAACGCCTTCATATAGTTCGCCACTTTAGGAATCAGGTAGGCGTTGGAGACCGTTGTGGAAGTCCTTTCAAACTCCCGGAACTCAGGCGACACCTTTGATGAAAGCGAGACGGGTACGCCGAGTTTTTTCAGTTGTTTCTCCACCATTTCCTCATGCGCGGGATTTGCATATGAGTGAAGGAAGCAGACCGCGGCGGCTTTCGCTCCGGTTTTGCGCGCGGCGGCGGCGAGTTTTTTCGCCTCTTTTTCGGAAAGCGCGACAAGCACTGCGCCGTCCGAGTCAATTCTCTCTTTCGCGCCTATTCTCATTTTACGCTGCACAAGCCCCTCGCTTTTTTCCCAGAAAAGGTCGTAAAGTTTTTCGCGATTCTGCCTTCCTATTTCAATTACGTCTTCAAATCCACGGGTTGTTATTAAAACGGTTTTTGCTCCTTTTCTTTCAAGAAGTGCGTTTGTCGCCACCGTTGTTCCGTGAATGATTTCAACGGGTCCGCGGTGTTTTTTTGAGAAATGTTCAACGCCCGCGATTACGGCGAGCACCTGTGAGCGGGGAGTGGAGGGAACTTTATGAATTTGCGCCTCATTGCCGTCAAACAGAATTAAATCGGTGAATGTTCCTCCGACATCAACTCCTATTTTGAGCGTGGCGCTCATTGCCAGCGGTGTAATTACTGAAGTTTCAGGATTTTCCGTCTTCGGGGCTTGAAAACTCAATTTTTCCAGCCGCTATCTCTTTTAGAGCGCTGATAACGGGTTTGTATTCGTCCTGGACACGCGAACTCTTGTCCAGATTTTTTTCAATGACTTCGGGAGACGGAATTTCCCCATCGGACGACGGGTCAGCTTCGGCCGCCATGAGTTTCTTTTCCTTTTCACGTTCTTCAACCTTTTTCATCACAATTTGCTTGGCTCTTTTCATCGCAACAACAGACAGGGCAAATCTGTTTTCCACGATTTCCATGCAGTCTTCTATGGTAACTCTTGCCATTTCTTGCCTCCGTGGGGCGGTTTCAATCCGCCGTTTGTGCGTGTAATATAGCACAAATCAGGTTGTTGGAAAGGCGTCAATGGATGTAGGAAAAATAAAATTCGGAGAAAACGGGCTTGTGCCCGTGATTGTTCAGGACTGCGAAAACGGAAAAGTGCTTATGATGGCATGGGCGAACGAGGAAGCGTTGCTCAAAACCGAGCAGACCGGTCAGACCCATTTCTGGAGCCGTTCGCGCGGAAAACTGTGGAAAAAGGGCGAAGAGTCCGGCAACTGGCAGAAGGTTCGCGAAATTTTTGTTGATTGCGACCACGACTGCGTTCTTGTGCTTGTTGAGCCGCAGGGACCTTCGTGCCACACCGGAGAGCAGACCTGTTTTTACACCGATGCGGACGGGGAAAGGGCGCTTTCTCCCGATTTTGGCTCTTCCGTGTCCGAAAGCGGCGCGATGGTGGCGATGGGCAAGGTTTTTCAAACCGTGAAAGACAGAAAAGCCAACCCGAAAAAGAACTCTTACACGAGTGCTCTTTTTGAGGGCGGAACGGACAGAATAGCGCGGAAAATAACGGAAGAAGCCGGCGAAACGATTATTGCCGCCAAGAACGAAGACCCGGACGAAATTGTTTCCGAAATGGCGGACTTGTGGTTTCACTGCCTCATTATGCTCGCCGAGCGCGGACTCAGCCCCGCAGACATTGACAGAGAACTTGAAAACCGCATCGGCGTTTCCGGTTTGGAGAAAAAAAGTAAAAAACCGTGAGGGGTGGTTGTTCACAATGACTGATTGGAAAAGAACAGACAGTTGCGGGGATTTGCGCGCGTCTGATGAAGGGCGCGAGGTTACAGTTATGGGCTGGGTTCAGTCAAGTCGCGACCACGGCGGGGTTATTTTCATAGACATACGCGACCACAACGGCATCATTCAGGCAGTTTTTGACCCCTCGCGCGGAAGTCCTCACTCAACCGCGGACGCTTTCCGGAGCGAATGGGTTGTCGCCATCAGAGGGAAGGTTGTCAAAAGGGACGCGGAGATGGTTAATGATTCAATGCCGACCGGAGAGATTGAGATTGTCGCTTCGCAGGTGCAAACGCTCAACACCTGCCCCGAATTGCCGTTTCCCGTTGAGGACGACATAAATGCTGATGAGCCTATAAGAATGAAATACCGGTTTCTTGACCTTCGCCGCCCCGTGATGCGGGACGCGATTCTTCTGCGTCACCGCGTTGTTTCTTCGGCGCGCTCGTATCTTGAGTCCGCGGGATTTGTTGAAATAGAAACTCCCATGCTGACAAAAGCCACGCCTGAAGGCGCAAGAGATTTTGTTGTTCCGTGCCGTCAGGCGGATGGCGGGTTCTACGCTCTGCCCCAGTCTCCACAGCTTCTCAAACAGATTTTGATGGCTTCAGGTTTTGACCGCTACTATCAGATAGCACGCTGTTTTCGCGATGAAGATTTAAGGGCGGACAGGCAGCCGGAGTTTTCGCAGATAGACATTGAGATGGCTTTTGTTGACGAGAACGAAGTTATCGGAATTGTGGAGGGGGTTATAAAAGAGTGTTTCGCGGTCGCCGGAATAAAAGTGGAGCCACCTTTCAAGCGGATTGATTACGCGCGTGCGCGCTCTCTCTATGGCACAGACCGCCCCGACACAAGGTTTGAGCTTGAACTGTGCGAAGTTTCCGATGTTTTTCGGGGCACGGAGTTCAAGGTTTTTTCGTCCGCTCTGTCAAAAGGCGGGATTTTGAAAGCGCTCGCGCTCACCGGAGATGATGCCGGGCTTGCGCGAAAAGACATAGACGAATTGACCGAAGAGGCAATTGCGATGGGCGCTGGCGGGCTTGCGTGGATAAGAATTACGGACGGGAAATGGCAGTCTCCCATAGCGAAGTTTCTTTCTGAAGATGAAAAAACCGCGCTTTTGGAAAAAACCGGACTCACGGATTCAAAACGCGCGCTCATCTTTTTCGGCGCGGGCGACTCCTCAACCGTTAACACTGTTCTCGCGGGCGTGCGGGTTTCAGTCGCACGGCGGCTCGGGCTCATCAAAGAAGATGAGCACAAATTTGTGTGGGTTGAAAACTTTCCCCTGTTTGAGAGCGAGGGAGGTGCTCTGAAAGCGGTTCATCATCCTTTCACCGCTCCGGCGGAGGACAGCGTGGACAAGATTGAAACCGCTCCGGCCGAGGCACTTTCAAGAGCATATGACATTGTGCTCAACGGCGTGGAGGTGGGCGGAGGCAGTATAAGGATTCACGAGCGGGACATGCAGGAAGCAGTTTTGAGGACGATAGGGATTGACGGGAAAAAAGCCGAGGAACAGTTTGGGTTTTTCCTCAAAGCGCTTGAGTTTGGAGCGCCTCCGCACGGTGGGGTGGCTTTGGGGCTTGACAGGATTGTGATGATGATTGCCGGGTGCGGAACCATACGCGAGGTTACCGCGTTTCCAAAAACCCAGAGGGGCGCGTGCCCGCTCACGGGAGCTCCGTCTGAAATAGATTCGGAGCAAATGGCGCAGTTGGGGCTCAGAAAAGTAGAAAGGTAGAACGGAGCGGAACGGGGAAGTTGTATGAATCTGTTTTTTATGGGAACCCCTGAATTCGCTTCGGCGTCTCTTATTGCCATCGCACGTGAGCATAAGGTTATGAAGGCGATTTGCATGCCTGACCGCGCCGCCGGACGCGGCAGAAAGGTGTCGCCGCCCGATGTGAAAAAGGTCGCCGGCGAACTTTCAATTCCGGTTCTTCAGCCGGAAAATCTTGATGAAATCACGGTGGATTTTGAAAACCTCAAGCCCGAAGCGGTTTGTGTTGTGGCTTACGGAAAAATAATTCCGTCTCACATTCTCTCTTTCTCTCCGAGCGGATTCATCAATCTGCACGCCTCTTTGCTTCCCGCCTACAGAGGCGCCGCGCCCATCAACCGTGCCGTTATGGAGGGGGAGAGAAAAACCGGCGTTACAACAATGCTCGTGAACGACAAACTCGATTCGGGAGACATTCTGCTTCAAAAGGAAATCGCGATAAAAGACGATGAAGACTCGGAAATCCTCGCGCGCCGCATGAGCGCCGAAGGGGCGGAACTTTTGCTCAAAACCCTCGCTAGCATTGAAGACGGTTCAGTTTCTCCCGTGCCTCAAGACCATTCCAGAGCGACATACGCGCCGATGCTTTCCAAAGATGACGGGACAATAGACTGGAAACAGCCCTCCGGAATAATCCGCAATCTCATTCGTGGAACCGCGCCGTGGCCCGGAGCGTTTACAAAACTCGGGGGGAAAACGCTGAAAATAATCGGAGCGGACTTTGCCGAAGGCGTGGGAAAGCCGGGCGAGGTTTTGAATTCGCGGAAAAAATTCATGGTCGCCTCGGGCGCGGGCGCGCTTGAAATTCGCGAGGTTCAGATTGAGGGCAGAAAAAAGATGTCCGGCGCAGATTTTCTTCTTGGCGCGAAACTTCCCGCCGGAACCGTTCTCGGCTGAAAACTATTTTTCCTTGTGCCGCGTGGCCCACATCAGTTTTGTTTTCAGAATGGTGAAGTAGTCCATAAAGGGCGATTTTACAAGGTTTATTGACGATTTGGATTTTGTTACGACAACCTCCATCGCGGGGCCGACCAAAAAATCAATCTGTCCGTCAAGGGTCGCGTTCAGTTCGCGAGCCCGTGCGTTCGGCGGACAGCGGAAGCGGATTTCGGTTTTGTTTGAAACCACAAGCGGACGGTTCGCGAGCGTGTGCGGGCATATGGGCGTTATCACGGTGAGCGGAAGGGTTGGATGCACAACGGGACCTCCCGCCGATAGCGAATAGCCGGTTGAGCCGGTGGGGGTTGAGCAAATCATTCCGTCCGCCTTGAAGGTTGTTATGTGCGAGCCGTCTATGTGCAGTTCAAGGTCTATGATTTTTGTCGCTTTGCCGCCGTTTACGACAATCTCATTTAGAGCCTCGCCTGAGAAAACTTTTGAGCCGTTTTTCTCAACGCGCACGGCGAACATGCTTCTGCGTTCAATGTCGTAATCGCCGCTGGCGATTTTTTTCATCATCTTCCCCACTTCATCAACCTTGCATTCGGCAAGAAACCCAAGCCCGCCGAGATTTATGCCAAGCATCGGTGTGTTGCTTCTGCTGAGCAGGCGAGCCGCGCTCAAGAAAGTGCCGTCTCCGCCGAGGGAAAATACCATGTCCGCGAGAGACGGAATTTTCTTCGCTTCGGCAAGCCCCGAAGAAATGCCGGACGCTTTTCCGAGTTCGGTTTCAACGATGTGCCGAATTCCGGCTTTTTTGAAGATTGAGCAGAGTTTGACGGTCATATTCCTGACGTCTTTGTTTTTGCTCATTCCCACAATGCCGATTTTTTTCACTTTTTTTGCCATTTCACTTTTCCCGCTATTTTGGAGCTGACTCCTCGGAAGTCAGGTAGTTTCTCACAAAATCCTCCAACTTGCCGTCAAGCACCGCGTCCACATCGCTGCTCTCAAAATCCGTTCTGTGGTCTTTCACCATTCTATACGGGTGCATAACGTAAGATCTTATCTGACTTCCCCAGCCTATCTCCTTTTTTGACGAGGAGAGCTTGCTCAATTTTTCCATTTTCTTTTCTCTTTCAATCTTATACAGGCGGGCTTTGAGAACCTTCATCGCGGACTCCTTGTTCTGGTGTTGAGACCTTTCGTTCTGGCAACTCACGACCGTGCCGGTCGGAGTGTGTGTTATGCGCACCGCGGAATCTGTTTTGTTCACATGCTGTCCGCCTTTGCCGCCGGCTCTGAAAGTGTCTACGCGCAAATCCTTTTCGTCTATGTTGACCTCCACGGAATCGTCTATTTCGGGAGAGATAAAAACGGACGCGAAAGAAGTATGCCGCCTTTTGTTCGCGTCAAAAGGCGATATTCTCACAAGCCGGTGCACTCCGCTTTCCCCTTTGAGGTAGCCGTAGGGGTGGTCGCCCGAAACTATCATTGTCGCGCTTTTTATGCCCGCTTCATCGCCGTCCTGACAACCAAGAACGCTCACCGAAAATCCGCTTCTGTCGCAATAACGCAGATACATTCTGTAAAGCATATCCGCCCAGTCCTGCGCTTCGGTTCCGCCCGCGCCCGAATTGATTTCAACAATCGCGCCTTTGGAATCGTCTTCGCCGCCGAGCATTCTCTGGAACTCAAACCGCTCCGCTTTTTCAGTGAGCAGGGCGAGAACGGATAAAAGCTCCGCTTCCAGTTCGCCGTCCGGTTCTTCGGCGCACAACTCGGCAAGGGCTTCGGCGTCTTTGACGGTGGAGTCAAATTCCTCCCAGTCGTCAATTGTCTGTTTGAGAGCGGAGCGTTCGGACAGAACACTTTGCGCTTTTTCGCGGTCGTCCCAGAAGTCCGCGCCGTTTGATATTTCGTCTATTTCTTCAACACGTTTCCGTTTGTCCGGCAGGTCAAAGAAACCCTCGTATGGATTCAACGCGGTTTTTGATGTTTTGAATGTCGGGTTTGTCGGTGTCTTTCATTTACGAGTTTTCCTTCGCAGTTGCCCGGAAATTATAAAAAACGGTTTTAACCGTCTTTTTCCTCTCTCGGCGCTGTCGCCTGAACATAGCGGAGTCTCAAACCGTAAAGCACGTCGTCTATGAGTTTTTGTTCTTCGTCCGACAGGTTACCTTTTGTTTTATCCTGAAGGATTTCAAGAATGTCCACCGTGTGCTTGGCGGCGGGCAGATTGACGTTGCGCTCCTTTGTGTTCGGGTCGGGAATGTCTCCCAGATGCATAATTGCCGAGGCGTTCAGCGAAAGAACGAAATTGGAAAAATCCATTTTCAATTCGTCCGTTTGCGGATTTTCCTGTTCAGGTTTTTTCGCGTCTTCGGGTTTCTCCGCGCCTTTGCTTTTTTTCTTTTCTTTGCTCATAAAAATCTCCGTAGTTGTGTGTTTTTATTTTTCAACATGGTCCAAAACTTCATCGGCTATCCTCATAAACGCGAGCGAAGAGGTGCAATCGGGGGTTGATTCCACAATCGGCACTCCGCTGTCTCCCCCTTTCCTTATTTCCGGGTCAATCGGAATCTCGCCGAGAAACGGCACATTGAACTTCTCCGCCATCTGTTTCCCGCCGCCGCGTCCGAATATGTCCATCTTCTCGCCGCCCGGTATGTCCAGATAACTCATATTTTCAACAATTCCGATGACCGGAATGTTCAGTTTTTCAAACATCAGTATTCCGCGCCGCACGTCTATAAGTGAAACTTCCTGAGGGGTTGTAACAATAACGCCGCCGCTCAAGGGCGCGGTTTGTGCGATTGAAAGTTGGGCGTCTCCGGTTCCCGGAGGCAGATCTATGACGAGATAATCAGTGTTTCCCCACTCAACGTCCTCAATAAACTGCTTCACCGCGCCGTGAACCATCGGTCCACGCCAGATAACGGTTTCCTCTTCCTTGATTAGATAGCCGATTGAAACCATTTTCAGCCCGTATTTCTCTATCGGAAGAATTTTCTTTTCCGGTGTGGCAATCGGTCTTTCGCCCTGAGTTCCGGTCATCATCGGCGCGCTAGGTCCCCAGATGTCCGCATCCATCAGTCCCACATTCTGTCTTTTTTTGCCAATGGCGACCGCGAGGTTTACCGCGACCGTGGATTTGCCCACGCCGCCTTTTCCGCTTGCCACCGCAACGTAGTGCTTGATGCCTGGCAGTTTTGACTGCGCCGGTTGCTGCTGGGCTGCGCCCGCGGACTGCGCGCCTGAGGAAGCCCGCACCTGCGTTTCTATTGAAACCCCTTCCACGCCGGGCGTTTCAAGAACGGCGGTTCTGACATCATCCTCTATGCGTTTTTGAACATCGGGGTCGGGTTTGGGCAGAACAAGCGAGATTTTTACCGCAGACTTTTCGTCCACGCTTATATCCTTGACAATTCCGAATGAAACAATATCGCGCGTAAAGCCTGGATATTTAACCATTTTTAACCGTCTTGAAACGGTTTCGGGTGTAAGACTCATATCGGTAAAGAAATTACTCCACGCCGAGTTTGCGCTTTGCTTCTGGTGACATCATGTCCGGATTCCATGGCGGGTCCCAAACCATTTGCACAAGAACATTTCTTGCGCCAATGGCTTTCAGCGCTTCTTCCGCCTGTCCCGATATCATTCCGCCCATTGAACAGCCCGGAGTTGTGAGGGTCATTTTCAATCCCACGTCGTTGCCCGAAATCTGCACATCGTAAATCAGTCCGAGGTCAACAATGCTCACCGGAAGCTCGGGGTCGTTCACCTGCCCGAGCGCTTCAAAAACCGTCTCTTTGGTCAATTCGGCGGGAGCGGTGTCTTTTTTCTCGAATTTCTTGAATTGAACTCCCGAATCGGGGGCTTTTTCGCCTTCCTGAGAGTCGGGCTGAATCGTTATGATTTTTTTCATCGCCATTTGTTTTGAGTGTAGCCACCCCGCCCCGTATTGTCAAAACGGCGCGAACTTGAATAACGCCCCTCTCAAATGGATAATAAAACTCCGGTTTTCCTTGTCAAAAGGTGGAAATTTAATGCACATTCTGGCGAAAAAACTTGTCGTTGAATTTATCGACGCTTTCTTTCTTGTTTTCGCAATTGGAATCTCATCGGGAGATTTAGCTCCGTTCGCAATCACGGGCGTTTTGATAGCGATGATATTCGCGGGTGCTCACATATCGGGCGCTCATTACAATCCCGCCGTAACGGTTTCACTGTTTCTGCGCGGAAGCGCGCCCGTGCGCGAGGTTTTTCCATACGGGCTCGCGATAGGGTTTGTGATTTTTGGCGGCATGATATTGGTGGGTCCCGTTTCGGGCGCGGTTTTTAATCCGGCGGTTGCGGCGGGACTTTTTGTCAGAAGCGCGACGGATTTATCCATGCTCGGTCTTTACACGGCGGCGAGTCTTGCGGGCGGAGTTGCCGCGGCGTTTGTTTTCCTGTTCACAAAAGGGGAAAAGTGAGTTTTACTCCCGAATGAAAATCGGACTCAAAACCCTTGGAGGCACGGGCGCGCAAATTCCGGAAATCGGTCTCGGAACATGGAACTACACAGCTGACACCGCGCCGCTTGAAGCCGGAATCAAACTTGGCTCGCGCTTCATAGACACCGCCGAGGGGTATGGCACGGAAAGGGTTTCGGGAGAAGCAGCGCGGCGCGCGTGCGGCGATGTTTTTATGGCGACAAAGGTTTCGGGGCGCAATCTCGGCTATGACAACGTTCTCAAGTCCGCGGACGCGAGTCTGGAAAAACTTGGCGTCGATGTGATTGACCTTTATCAAATCCACTGGGCTAATCCAGTTTTTTCGATAAAAGATACAATGCGGGCTATGAGTAAACTTCTGGACAACGGACTCGCGCGTTATATAGGCGTGAGCAATTTTTCGGTCGCAGAGTTTGAGGAGGCGCAGAGTTATATGCCGAACGCCCGGATTGTTTCAAATCAGGTTCGCTACAGTTTGAATGACAGGCAGATTGAGGACGATTTACTTCCGTTTTGCGAGCGAAACGGTGTTACGCTTATTGCCTACACGCCGCTTGACAGCGGGCGTCTGTGCCGCGAGTCATCGGGCGGCGGATACGGGCTTTTGAGTAAAATAGCTCGGGAAACCGACAAAACCGAAGCGCAAGTCGCGCTAAACTGGTGTTTGTGCCGGGACTGTGTGGTTGTTATTCCTAAATCAGACAGTATTGAGCGAACGGTTGAAAACTGCGGCTGTTCCGGCTGGCGTCTTGATGATGCGCAGTTCCGCGCCCTGTGCGAGGCGTTTTAATATGAAAGCCTGTAAATGCGGGAACAAAGTCGGCGCGCCGCTTGTGTCTCCCAAATCGTCCTATTCCGCGCTTGGCTGGTTTCTTGTAACGCTCGGCATAAGCCACGCGCCCGTAAAAGTAACCTTTGCCTGCGAAAACTGCGGTGAAACGCTAAAGGTGATTACCGACAAAAAGCATTTGAAGGAACACACCTACAGATGACGGAAAAGAGTTTTCCGTCATCTACAAGTTGTGTTTGTGTTATCTAAAAAAGCATGAAAATCCGGCGCTTACGCTCAGACTCCAGATGTTTTCAACCGCCCTTGGAGTTGTGAGAGAATAATGAAACCTGCCGTCAAGCGAAACTTCGGATTTTTCCGTTACGGGAATTGAAATTCCCTCCTTCGCGAAAACAGGCCATGTTGCTCCGCCTCCCACCTCATCTCCAACATCGCAAACATAATTCCCGTTCCTACGCTTCCAGACGCGTTCACTCCTCCTTCGGAGTGGAAAATGCCGTGACGTAAATGGGGAACGTCAAGTGGAAAAGTGTCGGCTCCGTATCAAGATTCTGGTAAAAGACATCTCCCTGCGGAGTGTCTAAGGAGGAGAGATCTTCAGCAAAAAGGTCGTCGATAATGGACAATGATGCTTGGCTGTCAATATTACTTGCCAGTGTCAGCAAATCATCAGAGTTGGCATCCGCATGTGTAAATTCGGATGATTGGAGAATAGCATCCACAAATGCATTCGCGCTTGTCTGTTTCAGTGGCACTCTTAGCCGATTGAAAATTAACCTGTTTTTTGGGGAGGGGGGGGGGAGTCGCCCTTGTTTTCAGGGATTTCCTCTCTCTATGAGTTCAACCTTGTAGCCGTCAGGGTCTTCAATGAAGGCGAGAACAGTTTTGCCGTGTTTCATCGGACCCGGAGGGCGCGTAACCCTGCCGCCGAGTTCGGTGATTTTGTCGCATGCGGCTTTGATGTCTTCCACGGCGAAAGCCATGTGCCCATACGCGCCGCCGTGTTCGTATTCGCTCACTCCGTAGTTGTATGTGAGTTCAAGAAACGGCTCGGAGTCGCCGCCGTATCCGAGAAAAGCGAGCGAAAATTCGCCGTCCGGATAGTCCGTTGTGCGGTGGTGAACAAGCTCTAGAACCTCGGTGTAGAAACGGATTGACCTTTCCAACTCGCCAACTCGTATCATTGTGTGCAAATATTTCATGAAAACTGCCCCGCGATAGTGTTGTTGTAGTAGTAGTTTATAAGAATTTCAAGGCAACCGCAGAAAATCTCAACCGATTTTGCGGATTTTTCCGCATTCCAGCCAGCGGGAGCGGATTTTTCGTAATCCGCGAAACTTTCAAGAAATGACTGTTTAAGCGAATCCGCTTCCTCTTTCACAACCGCTTCAATAATTGTTGTGTCCTGGACATCGTATTTTTTATTCCTTATCGCGGTTTCAAAATCGGAAAAAACCGAATCGGGTGCTTCGCCTTCCACCTCCGTGAGGCACGATTTGAAAATTACGGTGAGGTTTGAAGCGCACATTTCACTGGTTTCTGTTACGCGGTTTTCACCGCGCCAATTCCCTCAATCACGCTTTTCATCAGTTTGATTGCGGCTTCAATGTCGCTTTTGTAGGCAACCGAGCCGGGGCTGTGCAGATACCGTGTCGGCACGGAAACAACCGCCGCTCTGGTTCCCTTTCCGGTTACCTGCATCGCGGTCGCGTTTGTTCCGCCCGCTTTTTTAACCGTGATTTGACACGGAATTTTCTTTTTGTCCGCGACTGATTTTATGAAAAAACTCAAACCCCTGTCGGCAACGAGATAGCGGTCTGAAAGACGCACTTCGGGACCTTTGCCGATATTTGCGAGACTTTTGTGCGGTGCGACTCCGGGCAAATCCATCGCGACCGTTCCTTCAAGCGCGATAACAAAATCCGGCTCAATCGCGGGCGTGATTACGCGCGCACCTCTCAAGCCCGGCTCTTCCTGAACCGTGAGCGTAACAAACAGGTCGCAAGCCGGTTTCGGTTTTGCCGCGAGCGCGGAAAGAATGACAAAAATGCCGACCCGGTCATCAATGGAGCGGGCGATTACGGCATCTTCGGTTTCCCGCAGTTCGGTGTCAAAGATAACGGGGTCGCCGATTTTGACATATTTTTTCACCTTCGCCGCGGAAAGACCGAGGTCAAGCACGCAGTCCTCAATTTCGGGAACTCCCCTGTCTCCGCCGGTTTTGCTTATGTGCGGGGGAATCGCCCCCACCATCGCGCCCAGCGGTTTTGAGCCGTGAACCACAACGCGCTGTCCGTAAAAAACCTTCGCGTCAATCCCTCCGAGCGCACAAACCCGGACAAAACCGTGAGCGTCAATATGGCTTACCATAAAGCCCACCTCGTCCATGTGGGCGTCAACAACAAGTTTTTTCCCTTTGCCGCCAATGCGCGCGATGACGTTGCCCAGCACATCAACGGAGATGTCTTTCGTGTATTTACGCAGTTCGGAAACCGCGAAATCCCTAACCGCGCCCTCGTCTCCGGGTATGCCGGGAATGTCGCACAGTTGTTTCAGCAGTTTGATGTTCATGAAGTCGCATTATAACCCAAAAAGCAGGCGGCGGAAAAAGGCGCGGAGGCGCTCCGGTATAATACGGACATGGAAAACACCCCTATTGCAGAGCGTATGCGACCACAATCCCTTGATGAAATCGCGGGGCAGCGCCACCTGCTCGGACGAGACGGCGTTTTGCGCGCCCCGGACGGACGCGGCGGCGCGCGCTCAATGATTTTATGGGGACCGCCCGGAACCGGAAAAACCACTCTTGCGCGCGTTCTCACGGCGGAAAATGAAGCCGAATTTATCCATATGGACGCCGTTTCTTCGGGTGTTAAGGAAATAAGAGACGCGCTTTCCCGCGCGGCAAAAGCAAAGGGAAAAGGCGGCGCGGTGCTTTTCATAGACGAAATACACAGATTCAACAAAGCCCAACAGGCGACCTTGCTCAAAAGCGTTGAGGAAGGCGAAATCGTGCTCATTGGCGCGACAACGGAAAATCCGTCTTTTGAGGTAATCTCGCCCCTGCTTTCGCGGTGCGCCGTTTACCGCCTTGAACCGCTCGGCGAAAATGATTTGTCGCTGATAATTGACAGAGCGCTTGAAAAGGACGCTGCGCTCAACAACGCGAAAATATCCCCGGACGCGCGAAACAATTTAATCGCGCTGTGCGGCGGAGACGCGCGGGCGCTTCTGAACGCGCTTGAGGTCGCCGTTTCACTTTCAGGAGGTGAAGTGGAATCGGCAACCGTCAGAAATGTTTTTCAAAAAGGGGCGCGTTATGACAAAGACGGCGACGAGCATTACAACACAATCTCGGCTTTCATAAAAAGCGTGCGTGCGAGCGACCCGGACGGCGCGCTCCACTATCTCACGCGAATGCTTGCCGCCGGCGAAGAACCGCTTTTTATCGCGCGGCGGTTGATAGTGCTCGCGTCCGAAGACATCGGCAACGCCGAGCCATACGCGCTTACACTCGCAACGGACTGCTTCACGGCGGTCAATTACATAGGAATGCCCGAAGCGCGGATTGTTCTCGCGCAAACGGCGACCTATCTGGCAAGTTGCCCGCGAAGTAACGCGGCGTATTCGGGTTTGAGAGAAGCGGAACGCGATGTAAAAAAACATCCCGACCTTGAAATCCCGATGCACATACGAAACGCGCCCACGCGCCTGATGAAAGATATGGGTTACGGAAAGGGCTACCAGTATCCGCACGATGAGCAGGACGCTTTCGCGGGTCAGGAAAATCTACCCGGCAAACTGAAAAATCGGATTTACTACAAACCGTCCGAACGCGGACGCGAAGCCGCGCTTAAAAAATATCTTGATGAGAAATGGAAAAAGAGAAAATGAGAAAACCGCGAAATTTTGTAGTGTGCGTCCGTTACCGGAAAAACCGTTTGCCGCGCAGGGTTTTGTGGTAGCCGAGCGCGAAGCGGTGCGCCTCGTCCCGTATCCTCATAAGAAGAAAGAGGCCTTCGCGGTTTTTGACGGGCGTCCATGGATTTTTTCTTCCGGGAGTGTAGATGGAATCTCCCTGTTCTCTCCCGCGTCCTTTCGCAATCGCCGCGATGTCCGCCGCGCCGGAAAATCCAAGTTCCCTTATCGCTTCAACTGCGGCGGATAATTGCCCTTTGCCGCCGTCTATGAGGATTAAATCAGGCAGTTCATAGCTCGTTTCACCCGCTCTTTTGAGCCGCCGTGAAAGCATCTCTTTTATGCCCGCGAAATCATCCTGCCCCGCGACTGTTTTTATTTTGTAGCGTTTGTAGCGTTTTTTATCGGGCGCGCCGCCGCTAAACCGTACCGCCGAGCCCGTTGTTTCTTTCCCTTGAGTGTTGGATATGTCAAAACACTCTATTTCGCGCGGAACCTTTGACAGTTTCAACGCCTTTTTCAGTCCGAACAGAACATCGCGGTTTTTCTCCTCCCCCGCACGTTTTTTTCTGATAGATTCCCTCGCGTTGTCCGCCGCGAGACGCAGAAGTTTTGTTTTCATTCCTTTTTTCGGCGCGACTATTTTGACCGCGCCGCCGCGTTTTTCCGAAAGCCATTTTTCGTATGTCCGCTTGTGTTCCGGCTCGGAAGGCACAATAATTTCGGGCGGAACCTGCCTGCCTTCGTCGTAGAACCTTCCCAGAAATTCGGCGAACGCGGAGCGCACGTCCGCGCCCGTGTTTTTCGCGGAAATCTCCGCTTTGTCCACAACTCCGCCGCCTCTGTGAAAGAGAACGACAAATTCAAAACTTTTTTCGTCCGCCGCCATTTCTATGATGTCCCTGTCGGTGAAACTTGACGACACGACCTTTTCAAGACCGCCGGTCCCAAGCGCGGACAAAAGGTCTTTGTAACGCGAAGCGTCTTCGTACCTTGTTTCATCGGACGCCTTTTTCATCTTCTTTTTCAGCCACGCCGCCACGCCTTTTCTGTCGCCCCTCAAGAATGCTTCGGCTTTGAGGCAAAGAGCGCGGTATTCGGATTTTTCCGTCATTCCCGCGCACGGTCCCGAACACAGCCCCATGTCGTAGTTCAGGCACGGGCGGCTTGAATGCCGTTTGAATTTGCTGTTTGAGCAGTCGCGCACCGTGAAAAGCCGGTGGACGAGTTTCGCGCTCTGTTTCAGCGCGCCGCCGTGCGAGAAGGGGCCGAAATAAGACGCGCCGTCCGCGCGCACTTTGCGCGTTACCGAAAGGCGCGGAAACTCCTCGTTCATTGACAGGCGCAAAGACGCGTAGGTTTTGTCGTCTTTGAGCTGAATGTTGAATTTCGGTTTGTGTTTTTTGATGAGCGAGTTTTCAAGAATAAGCGCTTCGTGCTCGTCAACCGACACGATGTAGTCAATGTCCGCCGCTTCGCGCATAAGGTATGACACTTGCGGTCTTGAATCGTTTTTCGCGCTGAAATATGACCGCACGCGGCTTTTCAAGTTAGCCGCTTTGCCGATGTAAATTATCCTCCCGTTCGGGTTTTTCATCATATAGACGCCGCAGGAAGAGGGCAGGGAGGAAGGAAAAAAATCTGATTCTTGAGAGACGAGTTTCAAAACCGGACTATGAATCTCCGTCTGAGGAAACAATCAGAATTGTGGCGGCGGAGTTGAACGCGAGAAGCAGCAGGTCCGTGCGTAGGCCCCACGCGATTTTCGGCGTTACGCCGAACAAGGAAAGCAGAAAGAAAACCAGACTCGCCGCCGTGATTGCCGGAATAACGGTACTCAACTTTCTTTCCTTGATAAGCGTGGACGCCATAACCATCGGAGCCATCAGCGCGGTTCCCATAAAGCCCGATATGGCGAGAGATATGATGCCCTGGGAGCTTTTCATCGCCACGGCAAAAGCCGCCGCGCAGAATATCAGAATTATGAATTTTACGAACACGACCGCCGAGATTTTCAGTTTTTCACTGATTCTTCCGAGCGCGTTGTTTATTTCCGAGCCGAGCGCGAAAAATTGTGAATCCGAAGTTGACATTGCCGCCGCGAGAATTCCGATGAGCGCTATCGCGCCAATCACCGCGTTTTGTTCAAGTATGAGTTTTCCTATGAATTCGGGACCGGAGTTCGCCGTGATTGCCACCGCTCCGTAAAGACCGATTATCAACCCGGCGATTAAAAGCAGAAAAGTGAAAGAGGCGTGCAGAACGGGCACTTTGCGCCTTTCATTTACACCTTTGAGAATAGACAGACGCGAAGTGAGTTGTGGTTGCGATACGGGCAGAAGAACTATTGAGATAAATCCCGCAATCAGCCACTGAGTAGACAATAACCCCTTTGGTCCCGGAACGGAAAGTAATCGCTCATCGGTTTCGGCGACCGCCTGAAAAAGAGGGCCCAATCCGCCGAATTTTGATAAAACAACTGCCGCCATTATCCATATGACGCTGAAAAGCATAATTCCCTGCAACGCATCGCAATACATAATTCCGCGCAAACCCCCGATTGACGAGTAGAGAAACATCAGCACGAGAATTATCAGCGCCCAGCCCCATTGCGGAATGGAATACGGCACAATCGCCGACAGAAGCCCGGACGCGCCCTTGATTTGAATGGCGATATACGGAATCAGAAAAATTACTAGCCCCATGACATAGACCACCACGCCCCAGCCGCCGAATGAATCTCTTATCAAATCCGACATGCTGCGGAAATCCTTTGACGCGATTCTGTCTTTGAGTTTGAAGCACAGCCATAGAGTGAAAACGGCAAGCGCCATGTCTGTTACGCCGAGAAATATCCACGTTCCAACCCCGTGAACCCTAAAAAAGTTCGGCATTCCTATCAGAATGAACGTGCTGTAAAGGGTGGCGAAAAACGTCAGGAAGCCGATTATTGTTCCGAGGTTTCCGCCCGCAAGGAAAAACTCCTTCTCATCGCCCTTGTTTTTTCTGTTGCCCACAAGAGCGAGGGTTATCAGAACCGCTATATAAACAAACGCGACCGCTATAAATGTTGTTCCTTTGCTCAAAAAATCAGTTTTCCTTTGATAAAATCATCGCGATGATGAGCACAAGATAGATTGAAAGGGAAATTGCCATACTCGCCCACAGGGTTCTCGGAATGCCAAACACAAACGGCTCGGCGACCCCGGCAGGAATGATTGACGGTATAAACGCCAGCGCCGCGAGCGCGACGGCGAGGGGAATCGTGATTTTCCAGAGGTTTCGGCTTTTCAATTGCTCAAGTCCCGCCCGGCTTTATAATAGAACATATATTATGTAATAATATCGCCCGGTTTTACAAATGAGGGAAAGAAATTCAGAAAAAAATCCGTCGCTACTCTACATTGAAACCTACGGGTGCCAGATGAATGAGTATGACTCGGACAGAATCGCGTCCGCTCTCGGAGCCGAAAAGACGCCCGAGCCGTCTTTGGCGGACTACATAGTTGTCAATACCTGTGCTATAAGGGAGAAAGCTGACCACAAGGCGTTCAGCAGCGTTGGAAAGTTCAAGGGGCTGAAAGCCGCGAAACCCGAAGTGGTAATCGGAATGGCGGGTTGCGTCGCTCAATTATACGGGGACGCGATGCTTAAAAAAAATCCGCATCTTGATTTTGTTATCGGTCCCCGGGCGATACCGAAACTTCCCGCGCTCATTGCCGACATTGAGCAGAGCAGAGAGAGCGAACGCATAAGAAAATCCGAAACCTCTTTTGATGTTGAGGAAACCTTCGCGATTTCCCCCGCCCATGACAAATCCAGAGTCAGCGCGTTTGTTTCCGTTCAGCAGGGATGTAACAAACGATGCGCCTACTGCATTGTGCCAACCGTGAGAGGCGATGAGGTCAACAGACCTCTCGCGGACATACTGTCGGAGACGCGAATGCTCGTATCCAAAGGGGCGAAAGAGATAACCTTTGTGGGGCAGACGGTCAATTCATGGAAAGGCGAAGGCGAAAAATTCTCCGACCTTCTGCGCGCGGCGGCGGAGACTGAAGGGCTTGAAAGAATCCGTTTCACAACGCCGTACCCGCGTGACATAACGAGGAAAATGATTGAAGCAATGCGGGACACCCCGAAGGTGTGTCGCCACATACATCTGCCCGTTCAGTCCGGTTCGGACAGGGTTTTGAAACTCATGAACCGCACATACACGTCCGGGTGGTACCTTGAAGCGGTTGACCGTCTCAGAGACGCCATTCCCGATATCGCGGTCTCAACTGACGTCATAGTTGGTTTTCCCGGAGAGAACGGGGACGATTTTGCGCAAACAATGGATTTGCTTGAAAAAGCGCGTTTTGACAGCTCTTTTTCGTTTAAGTTTTCGCCGCGTCCCGGAACTCCAGCCGCAGCCGCGGACGAACAGATAAGCTCTGAAACCTCAGACGGGCGGCTCGCAGTTTTTCAGGAGCGCCAGCGCGAAATTACTCTTGAGAGCAATCGCGCGCGCGAGGGCAGAGACGAGGAAGTTCTTGTGTCCGGCGAAGGCAAACACGGAAACGGCTGGATGACGGGGCGAACCACGCACAACAGAATAGTGAATTTCATCGGAGACGCTTCTCTTGCGGGAAGTCTTGTAAAAGTGCGTGTAACGGATGGGCTCGCGAACTCCCTTCGCGGCGAAATTGCGGGCGAGGAGATTGTCGCGTGAGTGGTTCCGTGTCGGCAAACACCGTTTCGCTTGTCAGTCCGCGCGGTTTTTGCGCCGGAGTGGAAAGGGCCATAGCGATTGTTGAAAAGGTTTTGGAAAAACACGGCGCGCCGGTTTATGTAAAACACGAAATTGTTCACAACAAAACCGTTGTTGAGGATTTCAAAAAGCGCGGCGTTGTTTTTATTGAAGACCCCTCGGACGTTCCATCCGGTTTGCCGATTGTGTATTCCGCGCACGGCGTTTCGCGCCACGTCCGCAGAATCGCCGAAGGCAGGGGGCTCAAAATCTATGACGCCACATGCCCCCTGGTTTCAAGGATTCATTCCGAGGTTTCGCGCCTGCGTTCAAACGGCTATGAAATTGTGATGATAGGGCACAAGGGGCATCCCGAAGTTGAGGGAACTCTCGGTCAGTCCGAAGGCGGGGTTTATCTTGTGGAGAACGAGAAAGACATTGCCGCGCTGGAAGTAAAAGACCCGTCAAAACTCGCCTATGTTACACAGACCACTCTCTCGGTTGATGACACACGCGTGCTTGTAAATCTGTTGCGCGACAGATTTCCGCAAATACGCCTGCCGAAAAAAGATGACATTTGCTACGCGACTCAAAACCGTCAGGATGCCGTAAAAAAAATGGCGGCGGATTGCGATGTGGTTTTTGTGGTCGGGTCGGAGACAAGTTCCAATTCAAACCGTCTGAAAGAGGTCGCCAAATTGCTTGGCGCGCGCGCCTATCTTGTGGACGGACCGGATGACATAGACCGCGAGTGGCTTCGCGGCGCGGAGAAAATCGGACTCACCGCAGGCGCTTCGGCTCCCGAAGACGTAGTTAAAAAAGTCGCTTCCCGCCTGCGCGAATGGACGGGATGGGAAATCACGCGGGATCCGGATGCGGTTACCGAAGACGTGCATTTCAGCGTGCCTAAAAACTTTTTTCGAGATTCTTGACAGTTTTTCCACCTCTGTTACATTTCCCACGCGGACAGCGGGGATTATGAAAAACAACTAAAAATGGAGCGGGGAACATGAAGAAAATTGAAGCGATAGTAAAGCCTTTTATTCTTGAAGATCTTAAAGACGCTCTGAAAGATATTGGCATTCAGGGTATGACTGTGAGCGAGGTCAAAGGATTTGGCAGGCAGAAGGGGCATGCCGAAATTTACAGAGGCTCCGAATACGTAATAGATTTTCTTCCAAAAGTTAAGGTTGAGATTGTAGCGACGGATGAAATGGTTTCTTCAATTATTGATGTTATCACTCAAAGCGCCAAAACCGGAAAAACCGGAGACGGAAAGATTTTCATCATACCGATTGAGGAAGTCATAAGAATCAGAACCGGAGAACGGGGCGAAGACGCCATATGAGTTTTTGTCCGGCCATTACAAATCAACAGGAGGGAAGGTTTTTTGTTTTATGAAAAATTCCGTGGGCGTGCGGACGTAGATTTGGGAATTTCAAGAACGCTTCTGTTCTTCGCGGGTGCTCTGCTGTTATCAACAACTTCCGCCTACGCCGCCAATGTGAGCCCTGAAATGTTCACTGTTAATAACCTGTGGATTCTTCTGGCGGCAATTCTTGTTTTTATAATGCATCTGGGGTTTGCGTGTCTTGAAAGCGGGCTCACAAGATCAAAAAACACCGTCAACATACTTTTCAAAAATGTTTCAATTATTGCTATAGGAATTCTCACTTACGCGCTTTGCGGGTTCAATCTTATGTATCCGGGATTTGCCGAGGGCGCGGCGGGCTACTTCGGGTTTGCCGGATTTGGAATTTCCTCCCCGGAAGGGGTTGCCGGTCTTATAGGATATGCGGATGGCAGTTACACGTATTTTTCCGACTTTATTTTTCAGGCGATGTTCGCCGCCACCGCCGCGACCATAGTTTCGGGCGCGGTTGCGGAGAGAATTAAACTCGGAAGTTTTCTTATTTTTGCCACGGTTTATGTCGCTTTTGTATATCCGGTCGCCGGTTCATGGAAGTGGGGCGGCGGGTGGCTTGACGCGCTTGGTTTTTACGACTTTGCCGGTTCAACGATAGTTCACAGCGTTGGCGGGTGGGGAGCACTTGCGGGCGCGATTCTTCTCGGCGCACGTAAAGGCAGGTATTCGGCCGGTGGAAAAGTCAAGGTTCTTCCGGGGCATAGTTTGCCGCTTGCCACAATCGGGGTTTTTCTGCTCTGGTTCGGATGGTATGGATTTAACGGCGGCTCGGTTCTTTCCGCCGACCCGGGTCTGGTTTCGCTTGTGTTTGTAACCACTTCGCTTGCCGCGGCGGCGGGAATTTGCGGCGCGATGGCGGCGGCCTGGATTATCAACAAAAAGCCCGACCTTTCAATGATTCTTAATGGCTCTCTCGCGGGTCTTGTCGGAATAACCGCAGGCGCCGACGTCATAAGTCCGGGGAATTCCGTGCTTGTAGGTTTGGTTGCCGGTGTTTTGGTTGTTCTCTCGGTTCTCTTTATAGACAAATTGACCATCGATGATCCGGTCGGAGCGATTTCCGTTCACTTGACTTGCGGAATCTGGGGGACGCTCGCGGTTGGGATTTTCAGTTCAAATCCCGAGCACACAGTCGGCAAACAGCTTATCGGCATCGGAGCGTTCGCGATTTTCTGCGCGGTTAGCGCTTTCGTGCTTTTCTATCTTATAAAAGCGATATTCGGGCTTCGTGTTTCCGAAGAGGAAGAATACATCGGACTTGATGTCGGCGAGCACGGAATGGAAGCGTATAAAATTAAATAATGCAATTTTTAGACCTTAAGGGGGATATGATGAAAGTTTTTAACAGGTTTTTAAGTATTTTCGCGGTTGCGGTTGTTCTGCAGTTTTCTGCGGCGGTGGCAAAAGCGGATATTCCAGTGTCAACTTTTATTGGCATGGTGAATGTGGGCGCGTCTCTTGACACGACATACCAGTATGTTTTCAACTGCGACAATGAGACTGTGGCGGGTTGCCCCGGGGAAAGAGGGCTTTATCCCGAACACAACGACTTCTCAATAGACTCCTTCACGCTGTCGCTTGAAAAAGAGGCGGACGCGACTGGCGCGTCTCCGATGGACAAGGTCGGTTTCAGGGCGGACATCCTTTTCGGAGAACAGGCGGAGCGTCTCGGGTTCGGATTCAATTCGGACGGAGACGGTGCGGTAAGTCCTTATCAGGCATACATCAGCATTGCCCCTTCGGAGAATTTCAGCATAATCGCGGGGCAGTTCACAACGCTTGCGGGCTGGGAACTCATAGAGGCGAAAAACAACACAAACATCAGCCGTTCGCTTCTGTTTTACAGAATCCCGTTTGCTCATTCGGGCGCCAGAGCGTCTTACAGCGCGTCCGGCGTTGATTTGACCTTTGGCATAAGCAACGACTGGGACGCAGTTGACGATAATGATGATGGCAAAACCTTTGAGTTTCAGACGGCGTATTCGCACGGGTCCGAAACTGGATTTATAAACGACCTCTGGCTCGGCGCGACTCTTTATGTGGGGAAAAGCGATTTTCTTGAGAGTAAAGCTTTTGCAAGAGACGATGACGGCTCTCTGGCGGATTTTACGGCCTATGAAATGTCTGACGCTTCTACTAGTATGGTGTCCGCGAACCCCTCCGACAACAAAACGCGCACGCTTTTGACGCTTGTCGGAAGCATGACTTCGGGCAAACTCACATTTGTCGGTGATGTGGAATTCACATGGGTGGGCGATGGTCTTGCCGAACCCGTTTTGGAAACCATTACCGGAGACGACCCGCGAACAGCGGATACTACGGAAACTACCTTTATAGGACCCACGGGTGTTGCTTACAACGATTTCTTCCGTTGGGGCGTTGGCGGTTATCTGATTTATGAGGCGAATAAGGGCACAACACTTTCATTGAGAGCGGAATATGTTGACGACTCTGATACGGACGGCAACGGCGTGAAACTGTTTGAGTTGACGCCGACAGTGGGTTGGAAGCCGTTTGGAGACGGTGGCGACAAGGGAACCCTTGAAACCCGTTTTGAATACCGTTGGGACAGAGCGGATGTCCACTACTTTCCGAGCGACAGCGGCGACAAGAAAGACCAGCACGGGTTGCTTTTTCAGTTGCTCTATTCAATATAGAAAAAGAGAAATCTTTAACTTTGTTCAAAAAGCCGGTCGCGTTTGCAGCCGGCTTTTTCTATTGTAGAATAGCATCTTCCGCCCGGATAGCTCAGTCGGTAGAGCAGAGGACTGAAAATCCTCGTGTCGGCGGTTCGATTCCGTCTCCGGGCACCTTTCGGAACAGATTTCTATTCCGTATTGACAAAATTGGTGGTTTCAAGGTACTTTTGGACAAGTTAGGTATTTTTCTTAACAAGAATCAGGTCTATAACAATGACTTTTGGTGACTATTTAAAAGCAAAGCGCAAGCAAAGGGGAATAACTCAAGGCGTGCTTGCGCGCTATCTTGATGTTTCAAAGGTTTATATCCACCAGCTTGAAACCGGAAAAGCGGATTCTCCTTCTCATGAGAGGTGCCACCAGATTGCGCAATGTCTTCGTGTGAGCGTGGAGGAGATATGGAATCTTTCCCGTCGCGAAAAACTGCATAAATTTCTTGAAAAAGAGTTGATTGGCGAAAAAGAGTTTGAAATTTTGACTGACGAGGAGAGGTATCTGGTGAAGTTATACAGGGTTCTTGACGATGAGGTAAAAAAGGACTTCAACGGCATGATATTTATGCTGTTCAAACATTATCAGAACACTGAAGCTAGAAAGATACTTGAAGAATTTCTTAAATGCGCTTGATTGGACGTCTCGGGCTTTTTTACAAAGTTCTTTTTATAGAAGCCGCGATTTTGTTTCTTGTCGGCGCGGTTTTCTACAGCCAGTTCAGTAGCGCGAAATCTGACGTTATCACAAAAACTGTTGCCACTTCCGAATTAATAGGAAACGAGGCGGCCGAGTTTGCCGTTCACAACATCAACCCGACAAGCGCGGAGTTTTACTCCTTCCTCAGAACCAAGCACGGGTCCGCCGGAGTTTTTAAAACCTTCAATGTTGTTCCGTCTTCGTTTGATGTTGCTTTCACAAAGGAGAATTTTCAGGGGCGTCAGACCAGACAGTTGTATTCGGAGGAAAGGGGATACGGCGTTCGCGATAAAGGTGGCGTGTTTACCGTTTCCGCGCCGTTTCTTGTGGGCACGGACGGTAATCCCTACGGAGTTGTTACTATAAACTCCTCAAAAACGCTGATTATGAAACAGGTTTTGAAAGACAACCTTCTTCTATATATCGCGCTTCTTGTTGTATTGAACAATCAGGTTTTCATTCTGCATTACTTTGCCACAAAAAGGCAGAAAGAGATTATAGACAAGCACTACGCGAAGCCCTACATGAAACAGCACTCGGTCGGCGCGCTGAAGGTTATGCGCAAAATTTTGGAAGAAATTATTGATGATTGCCCCGAGGAGCCGAAAATAATTGAGACGGCGGCGGAAGATTCCAAAGACGCCGAAAAAACCGGCTCAAAGAAAGTTATTTCGCTTTCAAGATTTATTTCACGAAACAGTTAATAGAATGAGGACTCTTTTTCGGAACAGAATATTTGACTGTTCAATCAAAGATTTTTCAGCCGGATTTTTCCGGAACAGGAACGCGGTCGGCATTGATATAGGGTCTTATTCCACCAAAGTTGTGGTTCTCAACAACGCTTCCGGGAGCGAAACGGATTTTCCCCTTCACGCACGCGAATCTCTTCAGGATTCCGGTGTTTTCAAAGACAAGGAAATAGAGAATTTTGATTCCTTATGTTCGGGATTGCTTTCCTTGCGCGATGATTTTGAACTCAAAGGCGCGCGCACGGCGGTTGGTGTTTCGGGTTGCGCGGTTTTTACAAGCAAACTAAAGATTCCGCTTTCGGCGGATTCCGGAGCTGCCGAAGACGCGGTTTTGCTTCATTTAAGCAAGTTCTTTCCCGAAGGATTGGACGGCTGCCGCCACAGTTTCTATCGACATCCGCAAAGCCCCGAAGATGTTCTTGTCGCGGTTGCCAGAGAAGACGCCGTCCGCGATTATGTTTCCGCTCTGCGTTCTTCGGGATTTGTTCCCGAAGTTTTGGACTATGACGGCTTTGCGATTATCAACTCATACAACCGCCGCGTTAGCTCTCCGGAAGGGCTCACGGTTTTGCTCAACATTGGGCACAGCGTAACAAACCTCGCTGTTTTGAAAGACGGGAAAACGGTTTTCACCAGGGATCTTTCCACCGCTTCGGGCGAACTCACGCTTAAAATCGCGCGCGCGGGAGACCTTACAGTTGATGAGGCGGAAGCGGAAAAAATATCTCTCGGCGCGGTTTCAAGACGCGAGTTTCTTTCCGCCGCCGCCGATTTTTCATTGTCTATACTGCACGAAGTGAAATCCAACCTTGAGATGTTCTGCGATTGCGGAAATGATAACCTCGGAAAAGTTGTTCTTTCAGGCGGAGGTTCCCTGCTGTATGGTTTGCGGGAAAAGGTCGCCGAAACACTTGGAGTGGATGCCGAATACGCGGACCCTCTGCTGGCGGGGCGGAGTGGAAACGGTTTCCCTGAAGGTTTGAGCGCGAAATCCGCGGTCGCGTTCGGGCTAGCTCTCAGAATGATGAAGAAAGCCGCATGATAAAGGTTAATCTCATAAAGCCGGATCAGTCCCGCAAACTGCGAGCCGCCGTTGTTGTCGCGCTTTGCGTGTGTGCGGTGTTGCCTTTTTCGTATCTGAAGAGCGGGTCCGGTGAAACCGTCCGCGAATTTTCAGGACCGGGCCCGGCAACCTCAGCCGTCAAAACTTTTTCCTCTCCGCATAAAAAGCCCGCAGAGGCCAAACGCGTCTCACCAGGAAAGTTTCCGCTCAAAGTGGCGGGCTTTGTAAAATTTGCCGACCGGAATTTCGCCATGCTGGTTTCTGGCGGCCGCACGCTCTGGGTTGAACCCGGACAGACCGCATTCGGTTTCAAAATCGCCAAAGTAAAAGAGGATGGGGTTTCCGCCGAGAGGGATTTAAAAACGGTGTTTGTCCCATTTGGAAAATGAGAGTCGCTAAGGAATTTATCAGTTTCTGTATTGTGTGTGCGGTTTTTGTTTTCTGCGCGCCCGCATTGTCCGCCGCGCAAAACGCTCCGGACAGCGATGTGGCGTGGGCGTTTGACTTCCGCTATTCCTCTTTCGGTGCGGACGAACCGGTTTACAGGGGTGGGAAAGGCACTTTTATATACAAAGGTGCGGACACGCGCGAGGTGATAATGCAGATAGCGCAAATTGGCGGCTTCAACATTATCATCACGGGCGATGTGAGTGGAACTGTTTATATGGAGCTGCGTGATGTTCCCTGGGATCAGGTACTTTCCATTGTGCTTGCCGAGAACGGTTTGGGCGCTTTTGTCGAGGGCAATGTCGTCAAGATTTCATCGCTTGAAAACATAAGCAAAAGGCGCAGAGAGGCGTCTGACACGGCGCAACTTGTTGAGAAAACGGAAAAACTCGTGTCCAAACAGTTTTTTGTGAATTACGCAACGGCGCGCGACATAGCGACGGGCATCAAACCTTTTCTTACAAAACAAGGCAGGATCTCGGTTGATGAAAGAACCAACAGTCTTGCCGTTCTTGAAACGCGGCTCAATATTGCCCGGATTGGCGGAATCGTAAAGTCGCTGGACAAGCCCACGCCGAAAATACTTATTGAGTCAAGAATCGTGCAGGCGGGCACGGACTTTTCAAGGGAACTCGGAATTCAATGGGGAACACGTTACACAAGCAAGAACACCGGCGCGCGATTTCCGGCAAGCATACAAGTTGGCAGAACGCGGATAGACACTGCTTTTGGCAATGTTGATGACGGTTTCATTGTTGATATGCCCGCCGCGGTCGGCACGGGAAGCGGAGGGGTGCTCGGGGTTGTTCTTGGAAATCTGGCGGGCACTTTTGACCTTGATATCCGCCTGTCCGCGCTTGAAGACAAAGGCAAGGTGAAAATACTTTCCTCTCCAAAAATCATCACCGTTGACAATTCGGTGGCAAGAATAGAGCAAGGAATCTCAATTCCGTTTTCAACTGTGTCCGAACAGGGCACCAAAACCGAATTTGCGGACGCCACTTTAAGCCTTGAGGTTAAGCCGAAAATCACAAATGACGGCAATATCTTTATGGATATTTCCATCACGGATAACTCTCCGGACGCGACTTTTGCAGTTGGTTCGCAACCCTCAATCAGGCGGAATGAGGCGAAAACCAGAGTTCTTGCCGAAGACGGCGAGACGATAGTGCTCGGCGGAATAGTTACCACAACCACAACCACAAGCAAAAGCAGTTCCAAAGTGCCGGTTTTGTCATCAATTCCGCTTCTCGGCTCCATATTCAAAAGCTCAAAAAGGCAAACGGTGGAAAGAGAACTCATTCTCTTTATCACTCCGCGAATAGTGAGTTAGGAATTCGGTCAGTTTTTTTCCGAAGACGGGAGAAACCGCGTTATGAGCGCCACGGCGAGCGCGATGGACCCGACCACGGCGAGGATTTTGAAGTAAAGCCCCCAGTTTATTGAGGTGTTCAGAGAAATGCCGAATCCCACCACGAGCAGAATAAAGGCGACTACGGCAATCCCTCCCGGAATGTTTGTTTTAAGCAACTTTAAAACCCCTGTAGAACAAGACTTTGCTTGTGCGCCCGATTGTATACAAACGGGTGTTTTTTTCAAGAGGTGTAAAACCCGTTTATTCCATATACAATGTTCCCCGATGCGCATCTTTTCAATTTCAGGAGCGCTTGCGACTTTCCTGAATTCCATAACTTTTCCGCGCCGGATAAAAAATTGCTGACAAAACGCCCCAAGCGCCGCAAACCCGGCAACGGGCGTCCGTCCGTACGCAAGGCAAAACCTGCGGCGAAAAAACCCGGGCAGATTCCGGAAACCTTTCTTGCCAAAGCCGTTGCCGGACCCGAAGGAGGTGTGGTTCTTATTCCCAGAGGCGAGGACTTTCAATACGCCCTTGTTTCCGGCAAAAAGGACGGCGCGCCGAAACTCAGAAACGGCTATCTCGCGATAGTTAGATATGCGGGCACCCGCCCCAGCGGTGGCAAAGAGGCTGTTCCGGTGGCAAGCGTGGAAAAAATAATTGGACGGGCGGGCGAGTTTGAGACCGAGAAAAAGGCTATTGAATACAAACATTCCCTTCCCGGCAAGTTTCCCGAAACGGTTTTGAAGCACGCCGGGGAGTTGAGCAGACGGCGTCCGTCTGATTCGGCCGATGGCAGGGTTGACCTCAGAAAGAAAACCATTTTCACGATAGACGGTGACGACGCCAAAGACTACGATGACGCGGTCGGCATTGTAAAACGGGGTTCAGGATTCACTTTGTGGGTCTGCATCGCGGACGTTTCCCACTATGTTAAGGAGGGAAGCCCCCTTGACGTAGAGGCGCTCAAGCGCGGCACAAGCGTCTATCTTGACACCCGCGTCATACCTATGCTTCCCGAAGCTCTTTCAAACGATTTGTGCAGTCTTGTTCCGAACAAAGGCCGTCTCACAAAAACTGTTGAGATGGAGTTTTCACGTGACGGCACGCTTGAGGACTTTCACATTTACAACAGCATCATCAAAAGCGCGGCGCGTCTTACCTATTCTCAGGTAACCGCTTTTCTTGAAGATGGAAAGGGCGCGAAACTGTCGCCGGAAATCAAAGAAAGTTTGAGTATGATGAAAAATCTTTACGGCAAAATGAAAAAACGCAGTCTTGAGGGCGGTGAACTTGATTTTGACCTGCCCGAGCCCGAACTTGTAAGGAATTCACTTGGTGTGGTGCAGGACGTGCGAAATGCTCAGCGAGGTGTTGCGAACATGATTATTGAGCAGTTTATGATAGCGGCAAACAGGGCCGTCGGTTCGCGGCTTTGCGATGGCGAGGGGTGGGGGGTTTACAGAGTTCATGAGCCGCCGACCTCTGAATCGCTTTCGGACCTTTCCGCCGAACTTGGGAAACTAGGTTACAAAGCGAGCATTGAGCGGCGTTTGGCGGGCAAGGCAATTCAGAAATTGCTCGCCGATTTCAGGGACAAAAAACAGGAAGGCGCGGTAAAAATGATGGTTCTTAAATCGCTTCAGAGGGCGGTTTATTCAACGCGCGAAGTCGGGCATTTCGGGCTCGGAATTGAAAGATATTCGCATTTCACCTCGCCCATCAGGCGTTATCCCGACATCATCGCGCACAGAATGGTTGACCGGCTCAGTTGCAAAGGGCGTAGCGGATACGCACGCGGCCCACTTGACAATTTGTGCGAGATGGCTTCGGTGCTTGAGAGGAAAGCTGAAAAAGCCGAACGGGAAACCGTCGGACTTGAAACCGCGAACTTTATGAAAACCCTCACGGGCAGGAAATTTACCGGCAAGGTAATCAGTATTCTGCCGTTCGGAATGTTTCTTGAACTGAAGGAGATTTGCGCCGAGGGTTTTGTCCCGCGCGAGAGAATGAAACGCGGCGGACGCAGAAAGTGGTTCAACCTCGGAGACGAACTGAAACTGCGCGTGGTCGGCGCGGATTTGGAAAAAAGAAGAACGATTATGGAGACTGTTTGAGGTGCGGAGGGAAGGGGATTCGAACCCCTGAGAGCCGTGAGGCCCCACTGGTTTTCGAGACCAGCGCCTTCGTCCGCTCGGCCATCCCTCCGGCGGTTAAGTTACACACGGCGGACGCGGCGGGCAAATTGCCGTTAATTCGCTGTTTGTAGAATGGACAGAAGCGAAAAAAACAGATTAATCGCCACCGTGGAGCCGGACGAGGTTTTTCCCGAAGCGGTCATTGCCGGGGAGAAAACCTTTATGAGCCCCGATGAAATAGCGTCATATTTTCTGCCCGGTGGAATGGTGGAAAAGACTTTCGGCGAGGGATATGAATTCAGAAAACAACAGCAGTCTCTTGTGCGCGAAATCACATCGGCTTTCAACGGCGACTCTTTTTCACTTCTTGAAGCGCCAACGGGTATCGGCAAAACGCTTTCCTACCTTCTGCCCGCCGCGAAATGGGCTCTCTTGAACGGTGAGAAAGTTATTGTTTCCACAAACACAATCAACCTTCAAGACCAGATTATCAGTAAAGACATTCCGCTTTTAAGCAAAGTTCTGGGGCGCAAGGTGGAGTTCGCTCTGGCAAAGGGAATGAGGAACTATCTGTGCCTTTTGCGCTCGGATGAGGTAAAAGGCGAGTTACCGCTTCCGGACCCGGACGCGGAAGATGGCGTTGATGAGGCGCGCGCCATTCTTGATTGGGCAGAAAAGACCGAAGACGGTTCTGTTTTTGACATGGGTTTTACGCCGTCTGAGCAACAGTGGGACAGGTTTGCCGCAGAAAGCGAAAGTTGTGTGAGAAGGGAATGTCCACACTACAACGAATGTTTCTTTTTCAAGGCGCGCAGGAAAATCGCGAAAGCGGATTTGATAGTTGTCAACCACCATCTTCTTTTTTCGGACATCTCAATAAAGCATTCCGCTGGCAGGGACGACGCGGGTGTTCTGCCGCCGGTCGGCAGGGTTGTTATAGATGAGGCTCACAATGTTGCCGGCTCGGCGACTATGCATTTCACATTGAAAACTTCAAGCCTGGGGGTCACAAAAACCCTGAACCGCCTCAAACGTGTGGCGGCGCGGGCGGCGCGTCTGGCGAAAAATAATATTCGCGCGGCGGACGCGCGGAGCCGTGTTATGGAAATCCTTTCCGCTATGCAAAAGGTTTTTCCGCCGAGAATCAAAAAAGTTGAAACTGCTTCCAAACGCTTTTTTGAATCGCTTTACAATTCCTTTGAAGAAAGTTCGCCGGATGGCTCATACGGTTTCAGTATCCGCGTTATGGACGATGAGATTGAAAGCGGCGGGCGGTGGGGGAAAGCGGTTTCGCTGTATCCTCAAGTGAGTGAAAGCATGGCGGATTTGTCGGGCGAGGTGAGAAAAGCACTTGCCGTTCTTGACTCTGAGGGCGGCGATGAAACGGTCGGCATTGTTGCGGAACTCAAAGCCGTTTTTGCGGGGATTGACCGCCACTCGGCCGTCATACGCGGTTTTGCCGCGGGTGACAGTTCGCAAGTGAATTTTGTGAAAAGTGTTGAGGCGGGCAAAAGAAACCGCCGGAAGTTTGCTTCAGTTTCCATGTCGCCGATTGACATTGCCCCATATCTGAAAGAGCGGCTTTACGACAGGTGCAAAACCCTGATTTTGACATCTGCGACACTACGGGAAAAAGACGGTTTTGAATTTCAAAAAAACTCTCTGGGGCTCAGAGACAATGAAAGAATAACCGAGCTTGCCGTTCCTTCGCCTTTTGACCACAAGAGGCAGGCGCTTCTCGCTCTACCGGATGATTTGCCCGCGCCTGAAGCGACTGACGTTTATTCCGAAAGGCTCGGCCGGGCGATTTACGACTGCGTCAGGGCTTCGCGCGGCGGCGCGCTTGTTCTTTTTACTTCATACCGGCTTCTCAAAGAGGTGAGCGTGGCTCTTGCGCCCGAACTGGAAGGGGACGGCATCAGGGTTTTGACGCAGGGAGACATGCCGAGGGAGAAGATTCTCGCGGAGTTCAAAGCGGACGGAAACGCCGTGCTTTTCGGCACTGACAGTTTCAGGGAAGGCGTTGACATCGCAGGAGATGCCTTGCGGCTTGTGGTAATCACGGGGTTGCCTTTCAGCGTGCCTGCCGAGCCGGTTTTTCAGGCGCGAATGGAGGCGATAAAACAGTCCGGAAAAGACGCCTTCAACCAATACGCCGTTCCGGTGGCGGTTATTAACTTCCGTCAGGCGTTCGGGCGGCTCATACGCACGGCGACCGACAGGGGCGCGGTTGCCGTTCTTGACAGCCGCATAACGCGCAAACACTACGGCCGCCATTTTATTAATTCAATCCCACAATGCGGGACTCTGGAAGGGCATTTTGAAACGGTCGTGCGAGAGCTCAAAAAGTTTTTTGATTCCATATAAGTCCAATTCCCGCGTATTTCTTGACAACCCGCTTGTTCGCTGATAGATATAGCGGTCTGCTTTATTGAAGGCGGAGATGAAAAAATAATGCCGAGTGCAAATCAACTTATAAGGAAGGGGCGGAAGCGTGCCGTTGCTAAAACCAGCTCGCCCGCATTGCAGAACAACCCGCAGAGAAGGGGTGTGTGCGTGAGGGTTTATACCACCACGCCGAAGAAGCCGAATTCCGCGATGAGAAAGGTCTCAAGGGTGCGTCTCACAAACGGCATTGAGGTAACCGCATACATTCCGGGAGAGGGGCATTCTCTGCAGGAGCACTCGGTTGTTCTCGTCAGAGGCGGCAGAGTGAAAGACCTTCCGGGCGTTAGATACCACATAGTCAGAGGTTCGCTCGACACAACCGGTGTTGAGAACAGACGCAGAGGGCGCTCAAAATACGGTAGCAAGAAACCGAAGTAGGGGAAGGGATATGGTCAGAAAGAGTTCATCAGCAAAAATCAGAGTTGAGTCCGACCCGCGCTTCGGAGATGTTTTTGTCGCGAAGTTTCTCAATTCTCTTATGCTGGACGGCAAAAAAAGCAAAGCGGAGCAGATTTTTTACGGTGTTCTTGATTTGCTTTCCGAAAAGGCGAACACAAAAGAGCCTATAAAGGTTTTCTTCTCTGCTATGGAAAACATCAAGCCGTCTCTTGAAGTCAGGTCAAGACGGGTCGGCGGAGCCACCTATCAGGTTCCTATGGAAGTTAAACCCGTCCGCAGAAACTATCTGGCAATCCGCTGGTTGCTTGATGCCGCGCGCAAAAGAACCGAGCACGGTGTGCGCGAAAAACTTGCTTTGGAAATTCTGGACGCCTCACAAAATCGGGGAACCGCAATCAAAAAGAGGGAAGACACCCACAAAATGGCGGAAGCCAACAGAGCTTTTGCCCATTACAGATGGTAATCACGGGGACGAGCAATGGCGGAAGAAATCAAAGTCCCCATGGACAAGGTGCGCAATATAGGGATTGTAGCCCATATTGACGCCGGCAAAACCACAACCACCGAGCGCATTCTTTTCTACACGGGTCTGACCTACAAAATTGGCGAGGTTCACGAAGGAACCGCCACTATGGACTGGATGGAGCAGGAGAGGGAGCGCGGAATAACAATCACTTCGGCGACCACCACCTGTTTCTGGGACGACCACAGAATTAACATTGTTGACACCCCGGGCCATGTTGACTTCACCATTGAGGTTGAGCGTTCGCTCAAGGTGCTTGACGGCGCGGTTGTTGTGTTTGACTGCGTTGGCGGCGTTGAGCCGCAGACTGAAACCGTCTGGAGACAGGCGGACCGTTACGGGGTTCCGAGAATCTGTTTTGTAAACAAAATGGATAGAATCGGCGCGGATTTCTTCAAGGTTGTCAAACAGGTTGAAGAGCGTCTTAACGCGCGTCCCGTCTATATGCATATTCCCTGGTTTGAAGGTGAGGAATTCAAGGGCATAGTTGACCTTGTTTCCTGCAAACTCGCGGTTTGGGACGGTGAATCTTTGGGCGCCAAGTTTGAGTTGCAGGATATTCCCGAAGATTATCAGGAGCAGTTCACCGCCGGTCGCAAGCAGTTGCTTGAAGCGCTGGCAGATTTTGACGACTCAATAATGGAGGCGTACCTAAGCGATGAGGAAGTGGACATGGCCACTGTGAAAAAGGTCATAAGAGAACAGACCACCGCGCTTAAAATCATTCCGGTTTTTTGCGGTTCCGCTTTCAAAAACAAAGGGGTTCAACTTCTGCTTGACGCCGTTGTTGACTATCTTCCGTCTCCGGTTGACCTTCCCCCGATTTCCGGCACAAAAGAAGACGGCTCCGAAGACTCAAGGGTTTCCGACCCGGACGCGCCTTTCTCAGGGCTCGCTTTCAAGATTATGAACGACCCGTTTGTCGGACAGCTTACATATATAAGGGTTTATTCCGGAAAACTTGTTTCCGGCAGCACCGTGCTCAATTCCACAAAGGATAAGAAAGAAAAAATCGGGCGTCTGGTGAGAATGCATGCCAACAAAAGAGAGGAAATCAAGGAGATAGACGCGGGAGGAATTGTTGCCGCGGTGGGGCTGAAAACCTCCGTAACGGGCGACACTCTTTGCGATCTGAACAAGCCCATTGTTCTTGAAAGTTTGAACATATCCGACCCGGTTATCTCCATTGCGATTGAGCCCAAATCCAAGCCCGATCAGGAAAAACTCGGAATTTCCCTCTCCCGTCTTGCGCTTGAAGACCCGTCTTTCAGAGTTAAAAGCGATGAGGAGACGGGGCAGACTGTCATATCGGGAATGGGAGAGCTTCACCTTGAGGTTATTGTTGACCGGCTTTCAAGGGAGTTTAACGTGGACTCAAGCGTGGGCAAACCGCAGGTCGCTTACAGGGAAACCATTCTGGGGTCATCGGATGTTGAAGCCAAATTCATAAGGCAGACGGGCGGACGCGGGCAATACGGGCATGTGAAAATCAAGGTTGACCCTCTTGAAAGGGGCGAGGGCTTTGAGTTTGTTGACCAAATCAAGGGCGGTGCGATACCCAGAGAGTATGTTCCCGCCGTGGAGAAGGGCATTCGTGAAGTTATGGAAACCGGCATTGTTTTGGGCTATCCGGTCGTGGATGTGCGTGTTACTCTTTACGATGGCTCATTCCACGAGGTTGATTCGTCTGAAATCGCTTTCAAAATCGCGGGCTCAATGGCTTTCAAAGACGGTTTTTCCAAGGCTTCTCCGTCAATCCTTGAACCGGTTATGAGTCTTGAGGTTGTCGCGCCAGAGGATTTTACGGGGAACATCATAGGTGATTTGAATTCCAGAAGGGGAAAAATAGTAAGTACGGAGATGCGTGGTGCGATGCAGGCTATTAAATCTGATGTTCCCCTTGGCGAAGTATTCGGATATGCTACCGAGCTAAGGTCGATGACTGAGGGAAGGGGTTCCTTCACAATGGAGTTTTCCTGTTACGAGGTTCTTCCAAAGAATATTGTTGAAGAACTCAGAGCGACCGCGGAGAATGTTTAGAATGTTGAATTTGCAGGCATTTTGAGGAGGTAAGAAGAGATGTCTAAAGAGAAGTTTGAGAGGGGCAAGCCACATTTAAATATAGGGACGATAGGTCATGTTGATCATGGCAAGACGACCCTTACGGCTGCGATAACGAAGGTATTGGACAAGGCGGAGTTTGTGGAGTTTGGGGACATAGACAAGTCTCCTGAGGAGAAGGACAGGGGGATAACGATAAACATATCGCATGTTGAGTACGAGACGGAGTCACGGCACTACGCGCATGTTGACTGTCCCGGTCACGCGGACTATGTGAAGAACATGATAACGGGGGCTGCGCAGATGGACGGTGCGATACTGGTTGTAAGCGCGCCGGATGGTCCTATGCCTCAGACGCGGGAGCACATCCTGTTGGCGCGTCAGGTGGGGGTTCCGTCGATAGTGGTTGCGTTGAACAAGGTTGACATGCTGGACGACCCTGAGCTTTTGGATTTGGTTGAGCTTGAGATACGGGATTTGCTGAATGAGTACAAGTTTCCCGGGGACGACATACCGATAGTGAAGGTAAGCGCGCTCAAGGCCCTTGAGGGGGACGGAGACTCTGCGGCTCAGATTAAAGAGTTGATGAGTGCGGTGGACAGTTATGTACCTGAGCCCGTGAGAGAGGTTGACAAGCCGTTCATTATGGCTGTTGAGGATGTTTTCACTATATCGGGCAGAGGCACGGTTGTTACGGGCAGAGTGGAGAGGGGCAAGATAAACGCGGGTGACGAGGTGGAGATTGTGGGATTCAAGGAGACGGTTAAGACGGTTGCGACGAGTCTTGAGATGTTCCGCAAGATACTGGACGATGCGGTTGCGGGTGACAACGTTGGGGTGTTGTTGCGCGGCGTGGACAAGGAGACTGTTGAGAGAGGGCAGGTGTTGTCGGCAGTGGGCAGCATTATGCCTCACAAGAAGTTTTCCGCCGAGGTGTACGTGTTGAAGAAGGAGGAGGGTGGAAGGCACACTCCGTTTTTTCCGGGTTACAGGCCTCAGTTTTATTTACGGACGACGGATGTAACGGGTTCGGTGAAGTTGCCCGATGGTGTTGAGATGGTGATGCCGGGTGACAGTGTAAATGTGGAAGTTGAGTTAATAGCGCCTGTGGCGATGGAGGAGCAGTTGCGTTTCGCCATAAGGGAGGGAGGCAAAACTGTCGGCGCCGGCGTCGTTACTGGAATTATTGAGTAGTAGTCATGAGTCTTGCTTCAAAAATAAGAATAAAACTTAAGTCGTTTGATCATCGGCTTATTGACAAATCGGCTTTTGATATAGCCGACACGGCGAAGAGAACGGGCGCGAGAATTTCGGGACCCTTTCCTCTGCCCACGCTCATTCGCAGAATTTGCGTTCTCAGGTCTCCCCATGTGAATAAAAACTCAAGGGAGCATTTTGAGATAAGGACTCACAAAAGGGTTGTTTACATACTTGAGCCGACCCACCAGACGGTTGACGAACTTATGAAGCTGGATTTGGCTTCCGGCGTTGATGTTGATGACATTAAGCTCACATGACGGGATAGACGACAATGATAGGTGGACTTACAGGTAAAAAAGTGGCGATGACGCAGATGTTTAAGGACGGTTCAGTGCTTGTTCCCGTTACCGTGCTTGAAGTGGGCCCGTGCTATGTGATTCAGAAAAAGACCGAAGAGAACGACGGCTATTGCTCGGTTCAAATTGGATTTGAAGAGGATTTTTCCGCTAATAAGGCGGCAACAGGTCATTGTTCTCCCGCAGGGCTTCCCGCGATGAAGAGGATAGTTGAAGTCAGTTGCGATGACGGAGAAGTGAAACCCGGAGAAATTTTTACCGCCGGGATGATGTTTAAAGAGGGAGACAAGGTTGACGTGATAGGTTCATCAAAGGGCAAGGGTTTTACGGGCGTGATGAAAAGGCACGGCTTTGCCGGTCAGGCCGCTTCGCACGGCGGCAAGGCGCACCGCAGGCCCGGCTCAATCGGTCAGGCGTCCTATCCGGCGCGCGTGTGGAAAGGAATCAAAATGGCTGGAAGGTCGGGAGGGACGGGAGTCACCTCTCAGGGGCTGAAGGTTGTTTCGGTGGATATGGAAAAAAACCTCGTTGTCGTTAAAGGTTCGGTTCCGGGGCACCGGGGTTCGGGAATATTTATAAGACATTCAGTGAAGGGAGGCAGTCAAGTTGCCGACAGTTGAAGTCTATGACATGAACAAAAAGCAGGTTGACACCCTTGATTTGAGAGACGAGGTATTTGAATCTCCAATAAGGGAAGACCTGATGCAGTTTGTTGTGAAGTGGCAGCGCGCTTCGGCGAGAAGCGGCACCGCCTCAACAAAAACGCGTGGAGAAGTCCGGGGCGGCGGCATCAAGCCGTGGAAGCAGAAGCACACGGGGCGGGCCCGGCACGGTTCAATAAGGTCGCCCATATGGAAAAAAGGCGGTGTGACCTTCGGTCCGAAACCTAAAGACTGGTCATTCAAGGTTCCCCGCAAGGTCAGAAAGCAGGCGCTCAAATCGGCGCTTTCTGCAAAGTTCCGCGACGGGGCTATTACGGTTGTGCAAGATTTTGAGTTGCCGGAGATTAAGACAAAACGGGTTACCGAAATAATGAGTGCTTTCGGCGTTTCAAGCGCGCTTTTTATTGACGTTCCGAACAGTGGCTGGGAAAACTTCGCGAAGTCCGCGAACAACATTCCGGGCGTCAAAATGCTGGCCGACAAAGGCGTCAATGTTTATGACACTTTGGGATTTGAGAGTTTGATTATGACCGTTGAAGCGGTCAAGTCCGTCCAGGAGGCTCTTTCGCATTGAGTAGTCCGCACAAAATTATTCAAGCCCCGCTTGTCACGGAGAAGAGTTTTTCTCTGCGCGAAAAGGGCTGGTATGTTTTTTCGGTTGATGAAAAATCCAAAAAACACCAGATAAAAGATTCAGTTGAGAAGGCTTTTGGGGTGAAAGTAAGAGGTGTAAGAACAGCTTTGATGCCGGGTAAAACCGTTAAAAGAGGCGGGCGTGTTTCAGGCAGAAAGTCCGGCTACAAGAAGGCGTATGTGAAGGTTGTTGAGGGAACCATAGATATATTCGAGGGCACGTAATGGGAATAAGAAAGTTTAATCCGACATCTCCGGGCACGCGTTTCAGGACAGGTGAAGATTTCACCGAACTTACCTCGTCCGTTCCGCACAAACCCCTTGTTTCTTCAATTCCGAACAAGGCGGGAAGAGGGGGTGGAGGCAGAATCTCAGTCTACACTCGCGGCGGCGGACACAAGAGGCGTTACAGGGTTGTGGATTTCAAACGCAACAAAGTCGGGGTTCCCGCAAATGTTGCCTCGATAGAGTACGATCCTTACAGGTCTGCGAGAATAGCACTTTTGAACTACGCGGACGGAGAGAAGAGATACATCATAGCGTGCGACGGGATTTCCGTCGGAGACACGGTTTTTTCTGGTGGAGAGCCTGAGGTTTCGGTCGGCAACTCGCTGAAACTCAAAGACATTCCGACCGGTGTTTTTGTTCACAACGTTGAGCTTCGCCCCGGCGGCGGCGGAAAAATTGCCCGCTCGGCGGGGAGTTCGGTCCAGATTACTGCGAAAGAGGGAAACCGCGCGCTTTTGAAACTTCCGTCCGGCGAGATAAGAATGCTCAGCCTTGAATGCATGGCGACAGTCGGAAAAGTGGGTAACTCAGAGCATGAACTTGTGTCTATAGGAAAAGCCGGAAGAAACCGCCATAGACGCCGCAGACCGACAGTCAGAGGTGTGGCAATGAACCCTGTTGACCACCCGCACGGCGGTGGAGAGGGAAAAGCCTCTAAAGGGAATCCGCATCCCGTTTCTCCGTGGGGCTGGATAACAATCGGATACAAAACGCGGAAAAACAAGCGGACGGACAAATATATCGTCAAACCCAGAAGGGTTGGATACGGAATGGATTAAAGACAATGGCGCAAAAATTACAAAAACAACCCTATATTCACGAGAAACTTCTCAAAAAAGTGGTAGCGGCGAAGAATCAGCCGCAAGGCGATGTTTTCATTAAAACATGGTCGCGGTCATCAATGGTAATACCCGAAATGATAGGGCTTACAATCGCCGTTCACAACGGGAAAAGGTTTATTCCCGTTTCCGTTAATGAGCACATGATAGGGCACAAACTCGGTGAATTTTCGCCAACAAGGAATTTCAACAGCCATGCTGGCGGCGACAAAAAGTCAAAGGTGGGCAAATAAGAGCGGAGAGTTTTTCAAATGGTTTCAAAATCCATTCTTAAATACTACAGAATGTCGCCCGATAAGGTTCGCCTTGTTCTTGCCCTTATAAGAGGCAAAAATGTGGAAGAGGCATTTTCAGTGTTGCATCTCACGCGCAAGAGAGTGTCTCTTGTTCTTGCCGATTTGCTCAAATCTGCGGTCGCCAATGCGTCCGAGAAAGGGTATTCAGAGCCCGAAGAGCTCTACATCAAAGAGACTTATGCGGACGAGGGACCTGTTCTTAAAAGGTTCAAAGCCAGAGCCATGGGGCGCGCGTTTCAGAGAAAGAGAAAAACAAGCCACGTAACGATAGTGCTTGAAAGGAAGGGAATGTAGCATGGGACAGAAAGTAAACCCGATAGGTTTGAGAATAGGCATAACAAAGACTTGGGACTCCAAGTGGTATGCGGAGAAGAGATCCTTCACTGACATGCTCAACGAGGACATCAGGATAAGAAGGTTCTTGAAAAAGGACTTCTATCAGGCGGGCATTTCCAGAATTGAGATAGAGCGCGTTGTTCAGAAAAAGATAAAAGTCGTCATACACGCTCTCAGACCCGGAATTATCATAGGACGCAGCGGGCAGGAAATAGAAAGGATTAGAAGGGAGTTGCAGGAGCGCACGGGCAAGGAAATGGTTGTGGACATCAAAGAGGTGCGCAGGTCGGAGACGGACGCTCAAATGGTCGCAGAAAACGTCGCTTTGCAGATAGAGCGCAGGGTCGCTTACAAAAGAGCGATGAAACAGGCGATTTCATCGGCGATGAGGACGGGCGCGCTTGGAATAAAAATAATGGTTTCGGGGCGGCTTGCCGGCGCGGAGATAGCGAGGAGAGAGTGGTATAAGGAAGGCGGTGTTCCGCTTACAAAACTCAGAGCCGACATTGACTACGGTTTTGCCGAGGCAAAAACAAAATACGGAATTATCGGAATAAAAACTTGGATTTTTAAAGGGGAAATCATAGAGAAGAGAACCTCTTCCGAACAAAGAGGCGAAGATGTTACAGCCTAAAAAAACAAAATACCGCAAGATGCGCAAAGGGCGCATACGCGGGGCGGCAACCAGAGGGACCGACATAGATTTTGGTCAGTTCGGTCTTCAGACTCTTGAGAACGGGCGCCTTACTTCGCGGCAGATAGAAGCTGCCAGGATTGCCATAACGCGTTACGTCAAAAGGGGCGCGAAGTTGTGGATACGGATTTTCCCCGACAAGCCTCTGACAAAAAAGCCCGCTGAAACAAGAATGGGAAAAGGAAAGGGTGATGTTTCCGAATACGTGGCTCCAATTCGGCGCGGGCAGATGCTTTATGAACTCAGCGGTGTTCCAGTCGCGCTTGCAAAGGAGGCGTTCAGGTTGGCGGCTCACAAACTTCCGGTAAAAACGCGCACGGTTGAACGGAGCGAAGAGGTTGTATAATGGCTGAAAAACCCGATAAACTCAGGGAGTTAACGGCTGGCGACCTCAATAAGAAAGAGCGTGAGCTGACGACTTCTCTTTTCAATCTCCGCATGCAGGTTGTGACAAAGCAGAACAATGCTTTCGCACAAATCAAACTGTTGAGAAGGGACATAGCAAGGATAAAAACGGTTAGAGCGGAGCTTAAGAGAAATAGTGGACAGGAAAGTGTGAAGGAAGAAAATGGCTGAAAAAAATAAGAAAAGAGGGCGTTTCACTTCGCTTACGGGAACCGTTGTGCGGACAAACGGCGACAAAACCGCCATTGTGGACGTGGTAACCATCAAAAAGCACCTTGTTTACAACAGGTCAATCAAGAAGAGAGTGCGCTATGTTGTTCACGACGGCAACAACCAGTGTGAAGTCGGCGACAAGGCCTTGATATACGAGTCCAAACCCGTCAGCAAGACCAAAAGATGGCGGGTTGGGAAGATAGTTGAAAAATCGCGTCCGGTTGGCGCGGGGGATGGTGCCGGGCAATGATTCAGTCAAGTTCATTTCTTGAATCGGCGGACAATACCGGCGCGAAAAGGCTTTACTGCATAAAAGTTCTCAAGGGTTCCAGAAGAAGATACGCGCGCCTCGGAGATGAAATAGTCGTGTCTGTAAAAGATGCGATGCCGAATTCCAGAGTTTCCAAGGGCGAGGTCTGCAAGGCGGTTGTTGTGCGCGTCAAGAAAGAAAGCAGAAGGCCGGACGGCACCTATGTCCGTTTTGACAACAACGCTGCGGTGATTATTGACAAAGACGGCGGACCCATAGGAACCAGAGTTTTCGGGCCCATCGCCAGAGAGTTGAGATTTAAAGGGTTTATGAAGATTATCTCGCTTGCTCCGGAGGTTGTTTAAGTGGGCACGGCGAAATTTCACATTAAGAAGGGCGATGAAGTCATCGTGCTTGCCGGAAAAGAGAAAGGCAAGCAGGGCACCGTGTCAAAGATAGTTGTCGACAGGGGCAGGGCTATTGTGGAAAAACTCAACATGGTAAAACGCAATGTGCGCCCGAACCAGAAAAATCCGTCAGGCGGAATTATTGACAAAGAGGCCAGCCTCCACATATCAAACCTGATGCTTTATGATTCCAAAGAATCGTCTCCCATCAGAACGGGTTATAAGATCGATGAAAAAGGTAAAAAACTCCGCGTGAATCGCAAAACGGGAAAACAGATATGATGAGCGCTCCACAGCCGAGAATGAAGAAGATTTTCAATGAGCAAGTGATTCCCCGGATTATGGAAAGGAATTCTTACTCAAACTCAATGATGGTTCCGCGCCTTGAGCGCGTTGTTTTGAACATGGGACTCGGCCGCTTGAGCGAGGCGGGGCGCAACAAGAATGTGGTTGATGAAGCTGTGCAGGAACTTGCTCTTATTGCCGGTCAAAAGCCTATTATTACAAAGTCCAAAAAATCCATAGCGGGCTTCAAACTCCGTGAAGGTCTGCCGATTGGTTGCGCAGTTACACTCAGAGGGAAAATGATGTACGAGTTTTTTGACCGTTTTGTGAATCTTGCGCTGCCGAGAGTAAGGGATTTCAGAGGAGTGAGTTTGACTTCATTTGACGGCGGAGGAAACTACACGCTGGGAATAAGGGAGCACATCATCTTCCTCGAAATTGATTACAGCAAGGTTTCAAGGGTGAAGGGGCTCAATATAACCTTTGTAACAACTTCAAATAGTAACGAAGAGGCAAAAGTGCTTCTTGAAGAAATGGGCATGCCCTTTGCCCGGGAGACTGAATAATGGCAAGAAAAGCGCTTTGGGAAAAATCTCTGAGGAAACCGAAATACAAGGTTCGCAAGGTTAACCGTTGTTCTTTGTGCGGGAGGCCGAGGGCTTTCTTAAGACAGTTCGGTATGTGCCGTCTGTGTTTCAGGGAACTTGCGAGCCGGGGTGAAATCGTGGGAGTGAGAAAAGCAAGTTTCTAACTTGCGGGAAGGTAAGAATGACAGATCCAATAGCAGACATGCTTGCGAGAATAAAAAACGCCCTTATGGTCCGGCACGCCGAGGTTTTGATTCCACACTCCAACATCAAGGTTGAGATAGGAAGGGTGTTGAAGGAAGAAGGGTATATCGCCGATTTTAATATCTCGGGAGAAGGTGTGAAGAAGGAGATTGTGGTCAAACTCAAATACTCTACGCAGGGTGCTCCGGGAATCAAAAACTTCAAAAGAGTGAGCAAACCCAGTGGAAGGATTTACGTAGGAAAAGACAGAATTCCTCGTGTTGTTACGGGCATGGGCACTGCGATACTTTCAACTTCAAAAGGTATAATGACTGGTCGCCACGCCAGAGACATGGGCATAGGTGGAGAAGTTATCTGCACTGTGGTGTGAGTTTAATATGTCAAGAATAGGAAACAAACCAGTGCCGTTACCGGAAAAGGTTGACATCAGCCAGTCAGGCGGTCTTCTCAGCGTAAAGGGGCCCAAAGGCGAGTTGCCGGTTAGGGTTCCCGAAGGCCTAAGTGTTGAAATCGCAGACGGGTTTGTAAATGTGAAAACGGATGAAACAAAGAAAATGAAATCCCACCATGGTCTTGTAAGAATGCTCATAGCGAATTCCGTTCAGGGCGTTTCCGAAGGATTTACGAGAACGCTTGAGATAGTCGGCACGGGATATAAAGCCGAGATGTCGGGTAAAGACTCGCTTAAGATGTCGCTTGGTTATTCCCACCCCATCACATTCTCGTTGCCTCAGGGTGTAACGGCGAAAGTGGAAGGACGGGGAACAAGGCTGACACTTGAGGGGATTAACAAACAGGTTGTCGGCGAGGCGGCGGCGAATATAAGAAAACTACGCGAGCCTGACGCTTACAAAGGGAAAGGCGTGAGATTTGCCGGCGAAAATATAAGATTGAAGCCCGGAAAATCAGGTGTGAAGAAATGATTAGGGACAGGAAAACTCTGAGAAACAGAAGGCATAAAAGGATAAGGAGAAAAGTGTCCGGCACAATGAGTGTTCCGAGGCTGTGCGTTTTCAAATCCTCCAGATATATCTACGCCCAGATTGTTGACGATGTAGTCGGAAGAACAATGTTTGCCGCGTCTTCACTTACTCCTGAAGTCAAAAAAAACATCAGTGAGAAGGATTCAAAGGTGGAGCAGGCAAAAGCGGTCGGCGAATATCTCGGAGAGGTTTCAGTCGCGGGCGGAGTGAAAAAAGTAGTTTTTGACAGAGGCGGATATCCGTTTCACGGAAGGGTGAAGTCACTCGCCGCAGGTTTAAGGGAGAAAGGTCTTGAGTTCTAATAACAGTATTACGGGTTCCGGTTTCGTTGACCCCGCGGGGCTTGAACTGGAAGAGAAAGTAGTTGACATCAGGCGTGTCGCCAAGGTTACAAAGGGCGGAAAACGTTTCCATTTCACCGCGATGACGGTTGTCGGCAACGGCAACGGCATAGTGGGTTACGGGCTGGGCAAGTCAAACGAAGTCCCGAACGCGATTAAGAAAGGAACGGACAAAGCGCGCAAAAATCTTATAAAAGTTTCTCTGCACGGTTCAACCATACCGCACGAGGTTTCGTGTGAGAGTTCATCAAGCCGTGTCGTGCTTCTGCCGGCGGCTCCGGGAACGGGAGTTATTTCCGGAGGCCCCGTTCGCGCGGTCGCGGACCTTGCGGGTATCAGTGATATTCTTTCCAAGGTTGTAGGCTCAAGAAATCCCATTAATGTTGTGGCGGCGACCATAAAAGCGCTTTCCCAACTTACACTTCCGGAGCAGGTCGCGCTTGAGCGCGAAAAGGAAGTTTCCGATCTTGATCTTCCTCCGTATTACAAGTTTTAGAGGTTTAAACTGAAATGCTTGACAGATTACCAAAACCCGCCGGTTCAGCCAAGTCCCGCCAGAGAGTTGGAAGGGGAGCCGGTTCAAAAGGAAAAACCGCCGGACGCGGACAGAATGGGCAGGGGTCGCGTTCCGGAAAAGGAGTCTCGCGCTGGTTTGAGGGTGGACAGACACCCCTGAAAATGAGGATTCCGAAAAGAGGTTTCAAAAACAGGTTCAAGGTTTCCTACGACACCGTAAATATAAGCGCGCTTGAGCGTTTTGAAGACGGCGCCACAGTGGATACCGAGGCGCTTGTCCAGAAACGCCTTATAAGCGGAAAACGCCCCGTAAAACTTCTCGGCAATGGAAAAACTGAAAAGAAACTGACTCTCAAGGTTGACGCCGCGAGCAGCTCTTCAATGGAAAAAATAGAGCGTTCCGGCGGCAAGGTAGAGATTGTATGAGCGCGTCTGCTTCTGGAATTCCCCGTATTTCGGAACTGAACAGAAGACTGCTTTTTACGCTGTTTATTCTAATTGTTTACAGGCTCGGAGTTTTTATTCCGGTTCCGGGCATATCTCCGGCGCAAATCACTCAGCTTTTTGAAAGGACGAGCGGAACGGCGTTTGACCTTTTTAATGTGTTTTCGGGCGGCGCCCTTGAACAGGCGTCGATTTTTGCCCTTGGGGTAATTCCCTACATTACGGCTTCAATTCTTATGTCGCTTATGGTCAAGGCGATTCCTTCTCTTGAAGCTCTTCAAAAAGAAGAGGGGCAGGCGGGAAGGAGAAAAATCAACCAGTATTCACGCTACGGCACGGTACCGATCTCAATTATTCAGGCAACCGTTCTTACTCTCGCTCTTGAAACCGGGGCTGCCGAAGCACCGGGGCTCGGCTTTCGCCTGAGCACAATTTTGACGCTCACCTCAGGCTCGATGCTTGTTATGTGGCTCGGAGAACAGATATCTGAGAAGGGTATAGGAAACGGCGTTTCTCTGATAATCACAATGTCAATTCTTGCTGGCACCCCCGGCGCTCTGTGGAACATGCTGCGGCTTGTGCGTGTGGGAGACATAACCGTGCTCGGAATGCTTTTAATCTTTGTTTTTCTGGTTTTTGTGATGGCAATAATTGTTTTTGTTGAGACCGCTTCAAGGAAGATTCCCATTCAGCACCCCAGAAAGGTTATGGGAAGAAAAATGATGGAAGGCGGCACGACGCATCTTCCTCTTAAAATCAATCCTTCGGGGGTTATTCCGCCCATCTTTGCGTCTTCGCTTCTTATATTTCCGGCGACTTTAGTCGCCATTACGGACACGCCTTTTATGAGAACAATTTCGGAGGAGGTGATACAAAACCCCTTTGTTTACAACATTGTCTTTGCGGTTCTTATTATTTTCTTTTCATTTTTTTACACAGGAATTGTGTATGATCCGAATGACCTTTCAGACAACATTAAAAACAGCGGGGCAAATGTGCCGGGGATAAGACCCGGGGCGAAAACTTCGGAGTATATCGGCTCAATTCTGAACAAAATCACCCTTATCGGCTCAATCTATCTTGTAGCCGTTTGTGTGTTGCCGAGTTTTCTCCAGAGGGATCCTTTCAACCTGCCGTTTTATTTCGGCGGCACATCGCTTCTGATTATAATCGGCGTAACGCTTGATTTTATGCAGCGCGTTCAGTCTTTTGTGATAACTCGCAATTATGATTCATTCGCAACTGCGGGTGGCGGTGGTGGGGCACGCCGCCCACGAGGGCAGGGCGGCCGTCGTAGGAAACGTTTTTAAAAAACCGGGTGAAATTATGAATTTGATAATATTCGGACCGCCGGGAGCGGGAAAAGGGACTCAAGCCAGTTTTATCACGAGCACCTACAACGCGGAGCACATATCCACGGGTGATTTACTCAGAGATGCCGTGAAGAGGCAAACCGAAACGGGAGTGATGGCAAAAAGCTACATGGACAAGGGCGAACTGGTGCCGGACGAGGTTGTCATAGATATTATCAGAGAGAAGATAGGCAGCTTGGACGGGGCCGGTTTTCTGTTTGATGGCTTTCCGAGAACAATTGAGCAGGCGCGCTCGCTTGATGGCATGCTTGAGAGTCAGAATCTATTTATTGAGGCGGTTTTGTACCTCAAAGTGGACGAGGACGAAGTTGTGGAAAGGCTTTTGAAGAGGGCGGAACTGGAGGGGCGCGAAGATGACAACGAAGGCGTTATACGAAACCGTCTTGACGTTTATCGCAAACAGACACTTCCGCTTGCCGACTATTACAGGTCAAAAGGGATTTTTAATGACATAGAGGGAACGGGAACCATTGATGATGTCAGGGAAAGAATCAATTCGGTGGTTTCGGGATTGTAACACATGACCGCGGGTGAAATAAAACGGAAATTTAACGGAATGAAGGTTGCGGCTTCGGTTGTATCCGAGGTTCTTGAAAAACTCAGCGAAACCGTACGTGAGGGTGTTTCCACATGGGAACTCAACCGAATCGCCGAGGAAATTGCCGAGAAACGCTCTGCCAGACCTGCTTTCAAGGGGTATATGGATTTTCCGTGTTCAATTTGCGCTTCGGTAAATGACGAAGTTGTTCACGGCATACCTTCAAAAGACAGAATACTTAAAGACGGCGACATTGTGGGAATTGACTTCGGCGCTTTTGTGGACGGGTTTTACGGCGATTCCGCCATAACTGTTCCCATCGGCACAACAACACCACGGACTGAGAAACTTCTTCAAGCCGCCAAAGAGTCTCTTGACAGGGGCATAGAGAAGGCGTTTCCCTCAAAACGACTCTATTATATATCCGAAACCATACAGCAACACGCTGAAAATAAGGGCTTTTCGGTCGTAAAAGCGTTTGTTGGGCACGGCATTGGTGAAAATCTTCACGAAGAGCCGCAAGTGCCGAATTTTCTTCCCCCCGGAGGGGCGGGAGCAGGTCCGATACTGCGTCCCGGCATGGCTTTGGCGATAGAACCAATGGTTAACGAAGGGGAAGCGGATATAAAAACTTTGTCTGATAATTGGACTGTTGTTACAAGTGATGGTAAAATGTCCGCTCATTTTGAGCACACGGTTGCCATAACGGAAAATGGTCCGGAAGTGCTCACGAGTTTTAATTAGGAGCAGTTGAGGACAGATGTTTTAATGCCAAAGGGAGACGCAGTTGAATTTGAGGGAACGGTTGTTGAGGCGTTGCCAAACGCCATGTTCAGAGTGGAAATGGGAAATGGTAGAAAGGTTTTAGCATATGTTTCAGGTAAGATGAGAAGAGCGAGGTCGAGGTTTGTGAGAATTGTTCCAGGCGACAAGGTAAAGATTGAAATTTCTCCGTACGATTTGTCGCGTGGCAGGATTACATACAGAATGAGGACGGACAGGGTAAATTGAAGGTAAGGTCATCAGTAAAAAAAATCTGTAACAAGTGCAGGATTATCAAGCGCAGAGGCGTAGTGAGGGTTATCTGCGTAAACAAACGTTGTAAGCAGAGACAGGGGTAGAGATGCCAAGAATAGCGGGAATAGATATCCCCTCGGAAAAGAGGGTTCAGTTCGCTTTGACCCACATATACGGGATAGGCAGAGCCATGGCCGGAGACATAGTGGATTCTTTGAAAATAGACCCAACGAAGCGGGCTAAAGATCTGAACGACAAAGAGTTGGCGAACATCAGGAATTTTATTGAAGAAAAATGCGTTGTTGAGGGTGATTTGCGCAAAGATGTGCAAATGAACATCAAGCGTCTGGTGGAGATTGGATGTTACAGGGGAATAAGACACCGGATGGGGCTTCCGGTGCGCGGACAGAAAACAAAGGCGAACGCGAGAACAAGGAAGGGTCCCAGAGGTACGGCGATAGCAAAGAAAAACAAGGTTAGCAAAAAATAGCAGGGGATAGAACGCAGTGGCGAAGAAAGGAACAAAGAAAAAAGTAAAAAGGTCTGTTGAAGAGGGGCTGGTAAATATACACGCCACTTTTGGCAACACGATTATTACCGTGTCCGATCCTCAGGGAGATGTGATTGCGTGGTCAAGCGGAGGAACCAGAGGCTTCAAAGGCACGAGAAAGGGAACCCCGTTTGCGGCTCAGGTTGCAGCTGAAGATGCGGCAAAAAGGGCGCTGAGTTCCGGAATGAAGTCCGTGCGTGTGTATGTGAAGGGACCCGGTCCCGGAAGGGAATCGGCAATAAGATCAATTCAGGCGGCGGGTTTGCGGGTCGCGTCAATCAGAGACGTTACACCTATTCCTCACAACGGATGCAGACCTCCGGGTAAGAGACGGGTTTAAGAGGGAGAGTTGTAGATGGCAAGATATACAGGACCCGCGTGCAAATTATGCAGAAGAGAAGGGGAACAGTTGTTTCTCAAAGGCGAAAGGTGTATGACAAGTAAGTGCGCCATAGAGAGAAAGCCGTATCCTCCCGGTTTGCAGGGCAAGAGAATACGCAGAAGGATTACCGAATACGGATTGAGGCTCAGGGAGAAACAGAAAGCCAAAAGGATTTACGGAATGACCGAGCGTCAGTTCAAAATCTATTTCAGAGAGGCGGCAAGAACGAAAGGTGTTACGGGGTCATTGCTTCTCTCAATTATTGAAACACGACTTGACAATGTTGTATTCCGGCTCGGCTTTGCCTCGTCCCGAAATCAGGCTCGCCAACTTGTGAATCTCGGGCACATCAATGTTGACGGCAGGCGCGTGGACGTGTCATCTTACAGAGTAACCCCTTCAAGTGTTGTTGAAGTCAGGGAGCGGAGCAGAAAGATGCCAAGCGTCAACAAATCGCTGGGGCTTTCGGAGAAAAAAGGAATTCCCGGTTGGCTGAGCCTCGACAGGGAAAAGTACAAAGGAATCATGAACAAAACGCCTGAAAGGGAGGATGTTCAGATTCCGGTCAGTGAAAACTTGATTGTTGAATTTTACTCAAGAGTATGATTCGTGGTGTGATATTGAAGCATTTTGCTTTTTTTTAGTGGAGGACATAGATATTGAAAGATTTTCAGAATAATTGGACAACGCTTGTAGTACCGAAGAAAGTCAACAAAGACGAAAAGACCGCGACGCCTTTCTACGGGAAATTCAGTTTCGAGCCGCTTGAAAGGGGTTACGGCGTTACGATAGGTAACGCGCTCAGGCGAGTTCTTCTTTCCTCGTTGCAAGGTCCGGCCGTCACGGCGGTCAAAATAGAGGGAGTTCTTCACGAGTTTTCTTCAATCCCCGGAGTTGTTGAGGACGCTGTGGAAATCCTCATCAACCTCAAAGGCGTGAATTTCAAAACGACAACCTCCGAGTCTCAAATTGTGGAGATGGTCTTTCAGGGTCCCGGAGAGGTTACGGCTTCGGACATCAAATCAACGAACAAAATTGAGGTTCTCAACGGCGACCATTTCATAGCGACCGTTTCAGACAAAACAAAACTTGAGATGAGTCTGGTGGTTGAAACCGGCAGAGGCTATCAACCCGTTGAGGAAAGAGAGAACGCGCGTTCAATGGGGGAAGAGTATCTGCCCGTTGACGCTTTTTTCTCTCCGGTCACAAAGGTGAATTACACAATCAAAAACGCTCGTGTTGGCAGAAAAACCGACTACGAAAATCTTGAAATTGAGATATGGACAAAGGGTTCGGTGCTTGCTGAAAACGCGCTTGCCTACGCGGCGAAAATAATCACTCACCAGCTCGGCAGATTTATCAATTTCAACGAACAGGAATTGGAACAGGAGGAGAGTACCGAAGAGACTCTCGTAATTAAAGGCGATGAAGATGTTCTGTTCACGCCGCTTGATGAAGTGGATTTTTCCGTCAGGTCGCTGAATTGTATGACCAGTGCGGATATGAAGTATGTCGGGGATTTGGTTCAGAAAAGTGAGAGAGAACTGCTGCATCTTCCGAGTTTCGGTAAAAGTTCGCTTGAAGATGTGAGCGACAAACTCAAAACTCTTTCGCCGTCGCTCACTCTTGACATGAAAATCAATCAGGAGATTTACGAAAAGGTAAAAGAAAGCCGCGCCAAGTAACAGGTTTGTTGCGCTTTGGGAAAATTGTGTGATGAGAAACAGAAGATTGGGAAGAAAACTTGGCGTTACGACCAAGCACAGAAAGGCGATGTTTCGCAATTTGGCGACTGAACTCTTCAGACACGAAAAAATCCGCACAACTGATACAAAAGCAAAAGAGTTGAAGCGGGTGGTGGATAAAATTATCACGCTTGCCAAAAACGGCTTGGAAAAAGGAGCTTCGAACGGAGGGCTATCTTACAAAAGACGGATTTTCGGTTACATAAGGGACAAAGAAGTCGCGCGCAAGGTGTTTACCGAGATTGCGGAAAGATACAAACAGCGTCCCGGCGGTTACTCAAGAATTATCAGTCTGGATTACAGAAAAGGAGACCAGACGCCGATTTCCCAGATAGAGCTTGTAACCGAGGAATACCAGCCGTCCACCCGCACAAAAACGCCTCGTAAATCAAGTCTGCCTTCGCCTCCGCCTCCGAAAAAAGAGGAGGAGAAATCCCCTGAATCCGCCGAAGCGAAAGAGGGTGTAAAGGAAGCGAAGAAAGAGAAAAAGGAAAACCCCGAAGCCGCACAACCTCAAAGTAACCAGCTTCAGAACGAGGAAAAACAGCACGAAGCGGAGGCTAAACCCGCTGAAACAAACACGCCCGCGCAGGATGAACAACCATCCGATACCGATGCCGGAGAAAACGGCGACGAGAAAAAAGGGTAATTCCTTCCGGAATGAAAAAAACTCCTCTTGGACTGATAGTTGACTCCCACTCTCTCAAAGGCATAGTGGAAATTTCCAAATACGCTGAAAGCGCGGGGTTCCATTCCGTCTGGGCGACCGAACTTTACAGAACCGCTTTTCAGCAACTTGCCGCGATTGCTCAGCATACCTCCAAAATTAAACTTGGCAGCTCAGTTGCGCTTGCTTTTGTCAGAAGCCCGCTGATTACGGCGATAAGCGCGATGGACATAGACGAGGCTTCGGACGGACGGCTGATACTCGGGCTCGGTTCCGGCGCCAGACGCACGAACGAAACGTGGCACGGACAACCGCACGGCAAACCCGTTACGAGAATAAAAGAGTGTGTTGACGTCGTCAGGCGCGTTATTCTGGGTTCGCATACCGGAAATGATGTTGCTTACGGTGGCGAATATTACGATATTAACATCAAAGGGTTCACAAGGCCCTTCAAGCCCGTCCGCACCGATGTGCCGATTTTTCTCGCGGCAGTCGGCGGCGGAATGGCGCGCGCGGCGGCTTTATGCGCGGACGGTTACATTGGGCACATAGTCTGTTCAAAGAAATATATTGAGGAGACTATTGTTCCCGTTCTACGTGAAGGGCTTGAGTCCGCCGGGCGCGCACGGTCGGATTTTTGCGTTTCTTCAATTTTTATCTGCGCGGTTTGCGGAAAAAACGATCTGGAAGAAACGCGCAGAGCCGCCAAAGCCACAGTCGCTTTTTACGCCACCGTAAAGACTTATTGGAAGCCGTTTACGCTTCACGGTTTTATCGGGCAAGCGGAAAAAATCCGTGATTCCTATTTCAAAGGCGACGTGCGTGCGATGATTGAGAATGTGACCGATGATATGCTTGACACTTTTGCCATTGTCGGCACGGCTGATGAGTGTAGAAAGAAACTTGACGGCTGCTCGGACTATCTGGATTTGCCGATTTTGAGCGCTCCTCATTACTATCTTGAACCCGAACAGGTTGAGATGTATCAGAAAAGAATTATTGAAACTTTCGGCGGTTAAGAACGCCCGTGCGCGTTCCGCCCATTGATTTTTTACATTTTATTAAAGACTATTCCGAAAACTGTGAAGGTTTTAGTATCCGGTTCGGGAGGTTTTATCGGAAAAAGCCTCGTCTCTTCCCTCAAAGCCCGTGGGCATGAGGTTTTGCTCATTGTCAGAGACAGCCGCGGAGCGCGCAAGCAAGAGGGAGCGGTTCTGTGCGACCCCGTACGGGGCAAGTTCAACCCGCGCGATTTTGAAGGAGCGGACGCCGTCATTCATCTTGCCGGAAGGAACATAATGCGCAGATGGACGGATTCTGTAAAAGCCGAAATTGAGCACAGCAGAGTGGCAGGCACGGAGTTTCTGGCTTCCGCTCTGTTGGGACTTGAAAATCCGCCGAAGGTTTTTATTTGCGCGTCCGCAACCGGTTTTTACGGGAACAGGGATGATGAGGTTCTTTCCGAGCGTAGCGGCGCTGGACAGGGCTTTCTCGCGCGGGTCGCGGAAAAATGGGAAAACGCGGCAAGAGCCGCCGGTTCCGCGACAAGGGTTGTGAACTTGCGGTTTGGAATCGTGCTCGCGCGCGATGGCGCGGCTCTGAAAATGATGAGAATTCCGTTTCTGCTGGGTCTTGGGGCCCGAATAGGGGACGGAAGCGGTTATATGAGTTGGATATCAAAACGGGACGCCGTCAGGGCTATGGAGTTTATTCTCGCAAACGATTCCGTTTCGGGGCCGGTGAACATAGTATCGCCCACGCCGATGCCAAACGCCGACTTCACCCGCTGTCTCTCGCGGGCTTTGAGGCGACCGGTTTTTTTGTCATTGAGCGAGCCGCTTATAAAATTTGTTTTAGGAGAGATGGGAGAGGAAGTTATTATGAGTAGCGTGCGGGTTGTTCCCGAAAAACTAATAAACGCCGGATTCCATTTTGAAGACGGAAATTTGGAGACATTTCTCCGCGCCGAACTCGGGAGAACGGAGTTGTGAAGAAAAACGACAGACAATATTTGCTTATGGGTCTTGATGAGTCCGATATTGACTGCGACCCGTTCAAGCAGTTTCTTGTCTGGTATAAAGACGCCTGCGACTCCGGCATGGATTTGCCGAATGCGTTCACGCTTTCAACCGCGTCCAAAGACGGCGCGCCTTCGTCAAGGGTGTTGCTCCTCAAAAATTTCAATGAAAACAGCTTTGTTTTCTACACAAATTCGCTTAGCAGAAAAGCTTCGGAGATGGACTCCAATCCACATGTGGCAATATGTTTTTTCTGGAATGTTCTTGAGAGGCAGGTAAGGATTGGGGGTCAAATTGAGTCCGTGGAAGACTCCGAAGCGGATGACTATTTTGCGCAAAGACCCCGCGAGAGCCGCATAGGGGCGTGGGCTTCGATTCAAGGGCGTGTCGTAAGCGGCAGGGATGAAATTGATAAAGAATTCGCACGGCGTGCGGTGCAATTTGAGAATTCCGAAACAATCCCGCGCCCGCCGTTCTGGAAGGGGTATAGGGTGGTGCCTTCGGTTTTTGAATTTTGGCAGGGCAGGGCAAACCGCATGCACGACAGAATAAGATATCGCAAAGAGGAATCAGATTGGATTGTGGAACGGCTTGCGCCCTGACTTGTGCTCACAAGCCGAGCCGTTTCAGCACGGATTTGACATACGAAGCCCTGTTCAGAACATAAAAATGTATTCCCGGCACGCCTTCGCTCAGAAGGTTTTCCGCCTGTTCGGCACAGATGTCTATTGCGACCTGTCCAATGTCGCCGTTTTTTCTTTCGCACTCTTCAAGGCGTTTCATTATAGACTCGGGGACCGTAGTTCCGCACATTGATGTTATTTTCAAGACCTGCCGCATTGAGAGAATTGGCATGAGCCCCGGTATTACGGGATTTTCAAGTCCGGCGCGCCTGACTTTTTTCACATAGTCAAAATAGAACCGGTTGTCATAAAACAGTTGCGTGATTATTGTATCCGCACCGGCGTGAATTTTTTTCGCAAGGTTTTCTATGTCTTTCTCAAGCGAGGGGGCTTCAATGTGTTTTTCCGGATATCCAGCCACTGCCACGCCGAAACGCCCGTTTCGGTTTTCACTTTCAAAACCCCGTATATGTTCCACCAATTCGTTTGCGTGTGAATATCCGCCATGCGCCGTGGTGAACTTCTTCCGGTTGTCGGGCGGGTCTCCCCGCAACGCCACGATGTTTTCTATGCCGCGCTCGCGCAGGTTTTTTAGAATCAAATCTATTTCCGCGCTTGAGGATCCCACGCAGGTCAGGTGGCTTGCGGTCTCAATTTTCAGTTTGTCTTTTATGTGGGACGCAATCTCAAAACTGTTTCCGCGGGTTGACCCCATTGCGCCGTATGTAACTGAGATAAATCCCGGGGAGAGTTTCGCAAGGACTTCCAGAGAGGACAGGAGGTTTCCCTTTCCCTCCGGTGTTTTCGGAGGAAATATCTCAAATGATATGACCGGTTTGGACGGATTTCTGTAAAGTTCGGGGAAAGTCATCTTATGTTGTACGCCTCTAAACCGCTCCACTGCTTGGAGGTTTGGGAATTCCCACGAGCGGCCAAGCCGCTATGAGCACAAAACACAGAGCCAAAGCTAAGCCGAATCCTGCGGGAAACAACAATCCCGCGAGCATGCTTCCCGTAAACGCTCCGAGAAAACTCGCGAGGTTGAGCAATCCCGCCACATTTCCGCGCGACCCGCTTGACACCACTTGAGTGAGAAAAGCGGGAAGAAGTGGTTGAAAGATTGAGTGTCCGAGAAAGAAAATCGTGCCCGCGACAATCAATCCGGTCTTGCCCGGAATCAGTGCCGCGATAGCCGTTCCCGTGGCCAGAAGAGCAATCGCCACAGGTGGGGGAATGTTCATTTTCTTTCTTCTCTCCATAATTTTCAGGAAAGGATAAGCGAAAAACGCCGCGGGAAGAAGCATAATAAAATACGCTTCCCAGATATGGGAAATTCTTTCTCCCGCCGTGCTTTCCCAACTGAGCGGATATACAAACAGGAAGATGTTGAGAATGGAAGACAGTATGAAAGAACTTACGAGTATTTCCTTTATTTTTGAGTTTTTCCGGAGCGTGGGTGCGGGTTCTTCAGGCTCGTGTACGACATCTGTTTTTTCATTGGGGAAAAACGCGAGAGTTATTGTAATTGAAGCGACTCCGAGAGCGGCGAGAACGTAAAAAAGCGTTTCAAACCCCATCCATGACGCCATAACGGGACCCGCGAGAAGCGAAACCATAAAACTCGCGCCGATGATCAGGCCTGTTATCGCGAAAGACTGCCCCCGAACTTCAGGTCTTGTGAAATCTCCGAGTGCGGCTATTGCTACCGCGCCTACAGCGCCGCTCCCCTGAACCGCTCTCGCGATTATGAGTTGCCAGATGTTTTCCGCCAGCCCGCAACCGATGCTGCCCGCGCAGAAAAGCATGAGCCCTCCCACGATTACGGGTTTTCTTCCGAATCTGTCACTCGCCCTTCCGAATGGAATTTGAAAAAGAGCCTGCGTTAGCGCGTATATGCCGAAAGCCAGCCCCGTGAGAAAATGTGAAGAGCCCGGATACTGCAAAGCGTAGGAACTGAAAACGGGAAGAATAAGGAAAATTCCGAGAAGTCTTGTCGCTAGTATCGCTCCTATGATTTTTGTTGATTTTGACTCGGTCGGATTCATTGCAGTAAAGGCCCGTGTTGCTTTCCAAGCGACGGTATCTTATCATAACGAAAGGTTTTAATTTTCTCACAAACCTCTGTTTGATGAACCGCGTATGGACTGAAATTGATTTCAATGCATTGAGAAGCAATGTGGAATTGTCGGCGCGGACGGTCGGAAAGGATGTCGGGATAACGGCTGTCGTCAAGGCGGATGCGTACGGGCACGGCGCGGTTGAAATCAGCAGAAAACTCGCGAAACTTCCTCCGGTTGTGATGCTTGGAGTTTCCTCGGTTGAGGAGGGGCTGGAGATAAGGGAGTCCGGTGTTTCGGCGCCCGTTCTTGTTATGGGCGTGACGCAGGACTGTTTGGTCGCGGATGCCGTCAAAGCCGGGCTTACGCTTTCGGTTTTTACGGAAAACTGTCTTAATTCTCTTTCCAAAGCCGCAAAAAAATCCGGCAAAAAGGTGGAATACCACCTTAAGATAGACACCGGAATGGCACGCCTCGGCGCCACAAGGGAAGATGTTTTTGATTTAATGGAAAAAGCGCGCACCTTACCGGGCTTGAATCTCGCGGGTGTGTTTACTCATTTCGCCCATTCTTCGGCTTCTGAACCCGAACCGACTTTTAAGCAGATTGCCGAATTTAATTCGGTTGTTTCGGATCTTGAAAATTCAGGCGTGCGTCCATACTTCAAACATATGGCGAACAGCGCGGCGATTCAGAGATTTTCAGAATCGTTTGGCAACATGGTAAGGCCCGGAATTATGCTTTACGGCTCGTCTTTTGAAAAAAACGGGCTGGCTCCGGTCATGAAGGTTAAAACTTCGGTTGTAAGAATAAGAAAAATCGGCGCGGGCAAGCCGATTGGTTACGGCGGGACTTTTAAAACAAAAAAATCCTCGCTGCTCGCGACCATTCCGGTCGGATACAAGGACGGGTATTACAGAAGCCTTTCCAACCGCGCCCGTGTTTCGGTAAACGGTGTTTCCGTTCCGGTCGTGGGAGAAGTGTGCATGGATTTTACAACTCTGGATATTACCGGTGTTCCGCAGGTTAAAATCGGGGATGAAGTGATTTTATTCGGGGGCGAGGGAATTTTCGTTGAAGATGTGGCGCAGTGGGCGGGCACCATACCTTACGAAATCATGACGCTCATCGGGGGCAAAGTTCGTGTAAGAATTTCAAACGAGCCGGCGGAGCCACATCAGGAAAATTGAGTTGCCGTATAACATCGCGTGCGATTTTTTCGCTAATTGTCTTTTTCATGATTGTGGTTCAAACCCGCCCGGCGGACGCGCTTTTTCTCAGACCTGACCCATTTGGGGTTTCCCGCGAAGACAGTTCTGTGTCCGCGTATTCATTTGGACCATTCCTCAGAGTGAAAGACGAAAAAAGAACCGAGTTTGCGTTCAGGCCCCTGTTTTATGTTAAAAAAGACAGGTCGCTTGATTCTATGTCCCTTGATTTTCTGTATCCTTTTTTTCACTATCGGGCAACTCCGAGAGGATACAGGATGGGGATTTTCTTTAATTCTCTTTCGTTTTCAAAACAAACCGGCTTGACCGGCTCCGGCGGAAAAAGTCTCAGAATATACCCTCTGATTTTTCACCGCTCATCTCCGAATCCGGCGGAAAGGTCTTTTGCGTTTGCGCCGTTTTACGGAAATTTTGGCGGGAAAACAAAATTTGTTCTTTTCCCTCTCTATTTTCGTACCGTCAGTTCAGATGGCGAGATTTCCCGCAATTTCTTGTGGCCCGTCTTCGCGTTTTATTCGGGCAAGAAAAAAGGGATTCGCTTCTGGCCCCTGTTCGGGTGGTCTAAAGGAAAGAATTCCCATTCCAGATTTTTGCTGTGGCCTTTTCATTTTGATGTGAAAAAAGGAAGCGGTGAAACCTACAGACGCTACAGGGCGTTTTTTCCTTTTTATTACAGAATTAATTACGGAACCGAATCACACACAATGTATATGTGGCCCTTTTTTCAGAAAAGCGTTGATCCGGAACGTAATCTGCGTTCTATTCATTTGCCGTGGCCCATTATAAATTTCAAAAAAAGCGATACGGAGAGAAGAGTGAGATTTTTTCCTTTTTTTGAAACATCCGAGACGTTTGGGGTGAAGAAAACAAAGTTTCTCCTATGGCCGCTTTACACGTCTTCCAGACTGAAATTCAAACATCATGAATATAAAAAAGACAGTTTTCTGATTGCTCTTAAAGTTGTGCGCGAAACCCCGTTTGACAAAATTCGGAGGGGCAGTTCGCTCAAGGTTGATTTGTGGCCCGTGTTTTCATACAAACGCGATGACAAGGGACGTTCTTATTTTCACATGCTTGCGCCTTTTGAGCCGTTTGTCGGTTCAAGCGCGAAGTTTTACAGAAACTACTCTTTTCTATGGAGAGTTTTTGAAGTCCGCAGAAAACGCGGAAAGGGAACTGCGGTTTCTCTTTTGTTCGGAACTTTGAATTTCAGAAAATCATGCGATGAGAGTTTTTTTCATATTGCCGGAAAGGCGTTTGGCTACGCGTCAGACTTGCAGGGGCGCAGAATACGATTCTTGTTTTTACCGCTTAAGGTTGGAAGTCCCGTAAAAAGTGTGGAGAATTGCCGCAGATGAAAGAGGGAATTCTAAACCGTTTTGCGTTTTTCACGGGCGGCGCGCTTCGTTTGTTTTTTCTCTCCGCTTACTGGTGTAAAGACATCAGAGCGAACGCGGACAAGGTGTTTTTTCAAATAGTCGTAATCGGCTCAGACACGCTTCTTGTCGCTTCGGTTATCGGGCTTTCGGGCGGCGCGGTTCTTGCCCTTCAAACGGGTCCGCTTCTTGCCGATTTTGGAATTCAGGAAACTCTCGGCGGGCTCATAGGCGTGGCGGTTTCAAGGGAAATCGGGCCTGTTATGTGTTCAATTCTGGTTGCCGGGCGTTTGGGTTCATCAATAACCGCGGAACTTGCGTCAATGAGGGTTTACGATGAGATTGATGCGCTCAAAACAATGAAAATAGACCCCGTAAAATTTCTTGTGATGCCCCGCCTCGTGGCTTTTGCGGTTTCAATGCCAATTCTTGTGCTTTTAATGATTGTTACGGGCTGGCTCGGCGGTGCGCTCGTTGGAGCGACAAATCCGGAGATTTCTCTTCCGGCGGTTACCTATTTCAATAATCTGGGTGATTTCGTTGATCTGAAAACGGTTTTGAACGGCGTTATAAAAGCGCTTGTTTTCGGTTTTGTTATTTTGGTGATTTGTTGCAAAATCGGGCTTGAAACAACCGGCGGGCCTCGCCAAATCGGGGTTTCGGTTACGCGCGCGGTTGTCGCGTCAATAGTGATGATTCTCGTATGCGACTATTTCATATCAAAAATCCTGTTCCTTGCGGGGATAATTTAAGGGCGGAGCGCGCGAAGTCTGATGAGCGGCAACAATATTGATAAACTCCTGTCATTTCTGAACGGAAAACCGGTTTCGGTTGAAGTTCGGGGTTTGAGAAAATCGTTTGACGGGCAGGAAGTTCTCAAAGGGGTTGACTTCAAAGTTTCCGCCGGCGAGATGATTGTTCTTCTCGGCAGAAGCGGTTCGGGAAAAACATTGCTCATGAGGCACATTTCGGGGCTTGAAACTCCGGACGCGGGAGAGGTGTTGATAGGTTCGGAGCCTATTGAGGTTACGCGCACAACTGTTTCTTTTGTTTTTCAGTCCTCGGCGCTTTTTAATTCAATGAGCGTTTCGGAAAATGTGGAACTGTTTATCAGGGAGCACGGGGTTATTGATTGCGAAAGCGCCATAAAAGAACTTTCCACTGCGGTTCTTTCGCTTGTCGGGCTCGCGGGCAGGGAGTCCGCCATGCCTTCAGAATTGAGCGGCGGGATGCGCAGGCGTGTTGCAATCGCCCGCGCGCTTTTGACCAATCCCGATGTAATACTTTTTGACGAGCCCACAACCGGGCTTGACCCCGCGACAAAAAAATCCGTCAGGGATTTACTGCTTATTATCAGACGCGAAATTGGAATAACCCAGATTGTGGTAACGCACGATGTTGAACTTGCTTTTGCTCTCGCTGAACGGTTATCTATAATGCACAGTGGACAGATTGTTGAGACTGGCACATATGAGGAAATCTCCACCAGCAAAAATCCGCTTGTGCGCGGTTTTTTCTCCGGTTCCAATGCTGAAGAGAGTTTAGAGGAGCAAAGTTGAAGGGATTGAAAAAAAGAGATTTGCAAATCGGCGGTTTTTTTCTTGCCGGTATTCTGGCGATTATGGTTGTGCTTGAGTTCGCGGGCTCGTCGTCTTTTCTTTCCGGTTATAGAAATCTGGATGTGTATTTTGACTCCGTTTCGGGGCTTGAAGAGGGCTCGCTTGTCAAGATGGAGGGAGTCAGGGTGGGCAATGTAAGAAGCATAGGTTTTTCTTCGGACGGCGGCAGAATAAAAGTGAGCGTGAGAGTGCGCAAAGATATTCCCCTGAACACAAACACAGTCGCCACCGTGCGTCTCAGCAGCCTTCTGGGAACAAGTTACGTCAATCTTTCATTAGGTTCTCCGCAAGGGCGCGCGCTTGCGTCCGGGGAGTCTCTGGATGGCAAAACTCCGCATGATTTCGACAAAATCATTCAGGACGCCGGAGAATTTCTTGATGAAGCCGCGCAAGCCGCGACTCGGCTCAATTCCATACTCACAAAAGTGGACAAAGGCGAGGGTTCAGTCGGCAAAATTATCAACGAGGAAGACCTCTATGAAGCCGCGCAGGAGATGATTTTCAAAGCCAACACAAGTCTGGACACAATAGAGGATTTGGCTCCGGTAAGTTTTATAGCGGCGGTTCTTGGAGTGGCGGGAACTTTCTACTAATTTTCATATTCTGTTTTATCGGAGTTATTTTTATTATGGAAGATGCGGTTTGTCCGGCAATGCCGGGAGCCGCACGGTGATTTCCGATGAAGCGTGTATGCAAACATCCGACCGTTAACAGGGATTATCACATAGAGGAGAAGTTTGAAGCCGGTCTTGTGCTGACGGGCTCCGAAGTCAAATCCCTGCGAAACGGCAAGGCGAGCATAAAAGAGAGTTATGCGGTTGCACAGCGCGGCGAGGTTCATCTCGTAGGCAGCTACATCGCGCCGTATGAGGCGGCGGGCGCGCTTGATCATGAGCCCAACCGTTCGCGCAAACTGCTTTTGAAAAAGCGCGAAATAGACAAACTTATCGGTAAAACTCAAATGAAGGGCTACACGCTTGTGCCAACCTCAATCTATTTTCGCGGCGGTTTTGCGAAGGTGGAAGTCGCGCTCGCAAAAGGAAAGAAGCTTTACGACAAGCGTTCCGACGTCAAAAAACGCGAAGCCGACAGGGAAATGGAAAGAGCGATGAAAAGGGAAATGAAAAGAAGATGACGCGCTGTTTGGCATTTTTTGCGGTTCTCGTTTTGTTTGCGGCAACTTCCGTGTCGGCGTTCGGAGGTTCCGCAGCCCGGTAGTCCTGAATTGTTCAGGCGGAAAAAGGTTTTTACGGTAAAGCCGAAACTCTGCATCCGGCGGGAGTCGCTTACAAGACGCAGAGGCTTTACTCCAAAGCGATTGAATTTTATAAAAAAACGGTCAAAGCGGACCCCGAACATACCGGAGCGTGAGAAAATCCGGCAGGCGCTTATGCCTCAAAACCGCGCCCGTCGAACTGAGAGCAAAGGTTAAACGCAAAAACAAAAATCAAAACTACAACCCCAATCGATACGATAAATATCAGCAATCCCGTTGATAAAGACCCCTATCCGTGGCATTGAGAAAACTTGTGATAAAATCAACGGAATGTCTGTGAGATTGAAAACAATTTTTCTGTTGCCAATTGCGTTTTTCGCACTTGCTTCCTTTGCGTTCGCGCAAGACGCTTCAAAGGTTTTTAAGAAAGCGTCCCGCTCAGTTGTGGTTGTCTATGTTTATGATGACGAAGGGAAAAATACATCACAGGGTAGCGGTGTTGTCATCGGCAAAGGCGAAGTTGTTACAAACTGTCATGTTATAGAAAACGGAGAAAAAATAACCGTTCATACCAAAACGGGGCAGCCAAAAACCGCCACGCTTTTCCGCGCCGATTGGGAAAAAGATGTCTGTTTGCTGAATGTTCCGGGATTGAAAAGCAAAAAGGCAAAAATTCGCCCATCAAATTCTCTGAAAATTGGTGAATCCGTTTACGCAATCGGTTCGCCCGAAGGAATGGATTACAGTTTAAGCGCGGGGCTGGTTTCTCAACTGCGCAGAGATAAGAAAGACTCTCCCCCGATTATTCAGACTGACGCATCAGTTTCATCAGGTTCCTCAGGGGGTGGGCTTTTTGATAAGAAAGGCAATCTTGTCGGCATTGTGTCTTTTGTTTTGGAAGAGGCACAAAACATAGGGTTTGCAACTCCAGTTGAATGGATAGAGGAAGTCCGTGTAAGCGGGATTGAGACCGATTCTACTATAAGCTCCGAAACACTGATTGCCGGTTTTCGTTTGCTGAATCTCATCTTGGCAAATTCTCTGGTTGATAGTTAGGATTGGGTTGAACTTGAAAAGCACTCCTTGAAGTGGATTGAACTTTTACCTTCTGATTCTTTGGGGTGGTTTTATTTGGGATTTTCTTATGCCAAACAAGGCAGACACGGACAAGCGATAGAGTCATATAGAGAGGCACTCCGAATAAATCCTGAGCTTGCGGAAGCGTGGAATAACTTGGGAACTACTTATGCAAAACAAGGCAGATACGGGGAAGAAATAGAGTCTTTTCGTGAGGCGTTGCGAATAGATCCTGAGGATGCGGAAGCGTGGAATAACTTGGGAGTTTCTTATTATAACCAAGGCAGATACGGGGAAGCGGTAGAGTCATATAGAGAGGCACTCCGAATAAATCCTGAGCTTGCGGGTGCGTGGAATAACTTGGGACTTTCTTATGCTAAACAAGGCAGATACGGGGAAGCGGTAGAGTCATACAGAGAGGCACTCCGAATAAATCCTGAGTATGCGGAAGCGTGGTATAACTTGGGGAATGTTTATGGCAGACAAGGCAGATACGGGGAAGCGGTAGAGTCATATAGAGAGGTACTCCGAATAAATCCTGAGTTTGCGGAAGCGTGGTATAACTTGGCAGGTTCTTACAAACTCAACCGTCAGGACAAGAAGGCAAAAGAAGCGTGGGAGCGGTTGAACAAATTAAATCCCTCTTTGGCGCGGAAACTTCGGCGGCACATTTTTAATTGAAATTACAGTTGCTCAAAACCCATTCTTGAAATATCGCCTTCAATTCATTAGTATCCGTATCCCGACAGGGGGCGAACTGGCTTCGACGTATCTGAAGACAGCTCATGTTGCATGCCGAGCTTGGCTAACTCGTTAAACTGACCTCTCGCTTATTAAACGGCGAACCAATTAACGCACTTGCGGCCTAATTAACGCCGCAGCGCTTCACGCGGCAATGCCTGCGGGCTTCGTGAGGCGGCATCCAGCAGGCTGGCTTGTTCGCGGCTTCCGGTGCGCGAACGGGTGAGAAAACTCATCGGGAAAACGGAAAAAGCGCTCGCCCGCCGGCAACTTTCTCCGTCAAATTACGGCGGGATAAGCATGTAGAGGCTGGGTGATTCTCTTTTGCGGACGCGGGTTCAATTCCCGCCGCCTCCACCAGATTAAATGGAATAATTCTGTGAACCTTGATGAAATCATTGTTGCGACCGGCAATGAAGGCAAAGCGCGTGAATTCGGCTGCCTGATGAGCGGAGTTTTCAACAAAATTTTATCCCTCAAAGATTTTCCTTCGGTTGTTATGCCGGAGGAAACCGGCGAAACCTTCGCGGGAAATTCGCTTCTTAAAGCCCGAGCGGTTTTTGAAACTGTTCGTTCCGAACGCTCCGTTGTGCCCGCCGTGCTCGCGGACGATTCGGGAATTGAAATTCACGCGCTCGGCGGCAGACCCGGAGTGCGCAGCGCGCGTTACGCGGGCGAAAACTCCACCGATGAGGAAAACTTGGATAAATTGATGTCGGAACTCAAAGGCGTTCAGGACAGAGGCGCACGCTATGTTTGCGTTCTGACTCTGATTTTGCCGGACGGGGAGAAAATTGTTGTGGACGGAGTGTGCGAAGGAGTGATAGCGGAGGCAAAAAAAGGTGATGGCGGATTTGGCTATGACCCTGTTTTCTTTCTCCCGTCTTTAGGGAAAACAATGGCTGAAATTTCCGCTGAAGAGAAAAACCGCATAAGCCACAGGGGCAAGGCGTCAAGAGAGATTGCCTTGCGTGTGCGGGAGATAGCTTAATGAACAGAAAACCTTCCACGCAAAAGAAAGTCCGCCCCGTCAAATACGTTTTTGTTACGGGCGGCGTGATGTCGTCTCTTGGCAAGGGCATAGCCGCCGCGTCTCTGGGGCTTCTGCTTGAAAGCAGAGGACTCACAATCGGCGTTCAGAAACTTGACCCCTATATCAATGTTGACCCCGGAACGATGAACCCCTATGAGCACGGAGAGGTTTTTGTTACCGATGACGGAGCCGAAACCGATCTTGACCTTGGTCACTACCAGCGTTTTACAAAAGCCGAACTTACACGCGCGTGCAATTTTACTTCGGGAACGGTCTATCATTCGGTCATAACAAAAGAAAGAGAGGGCGAGTTTCTCGGCAAAACCGTTCAGGTTATTCCTCACATCACCGATGAGATTAAATCCAGAATAGAATTGCTGGGCAACAGCGGCGAAAAAGATGTTGTGATTGTTGAGATAGGCGGCACCGTGGGAGACATTGAAAGTCTGCCGTTCCTTGAAGCCGTGCGCCAGTTGCGGTCTGAACTTGGAAGGGAAAACACCGTTTTCATACATCTGACATACGTTCCCTACGCAGGCGCTTCGGGGGAATTTAAGACAAAACCCACACAGCACAGCGTGAAGGAGTTGCTGAAGATTGGAATTCAGCCCGATGTTCTTCTGTGCCGCACCGAAAAGCAACTCCCCGATGAAATCAAACGGAAAATCGCGCTTTTCTGCAATGTTGATTTCAATTCGGTTGTATCCGGCAAGGATGTGGACTCAGTCTATGAAGTGCCGCTTGTGTTGCACGGTGAGGGTTTTGACGAAACGGTCGCCTCACAGCTGAACATATGGACGAGAAACCCCAGACTGACGGGTTGGCGCAGGATGTTTGAAAGCATCGGCAAAATGTCAAAGACCGTTACGATAGCGGTTGTGGGCAAATATGTAACGGGACAGAGCGACACCTACAAAAGTCTTCACGAAGCCCTTGTTCATGGAGGAATGGCAAACGGTTGCGAGGTGAACATCAAATACATTGATTCCGCGGAAATCAAAAATGAGAGTTCGTTACTTCTCAAAGACGCGGACGGCATTCTGGTGCCCGGCGGTTTTGGAGAGAGAGGTTATGAGGGCAAGATAAAAGCGATAGCGCGCGCAAGAAAAAACAACATTCCGTTTTTTGGAATTTGTCTCGGAATGCAAATGGCGGTTGTGGAATTCGCGCGAGACGTTTGCGGAATAAAAAAAGCCCATTCAAGTGAGGTGGACGCCCACTCGCCACATCCGGTGATTGACTTTCTGAGCGGGCAGAAAGACATTGAAAAGAAAGGGGGGACTATGAGGCTCGGCGCTTTCCCGTGTGTGTTGCGAAACGGCACGCGCGCACACAAGGCATATGGGAAAAAGCGCATATCAGAGCGGCACAGACACCGTCTTGAATTCAATAACGATTACCTTTCAGAACTCAAGGCGGGCGGACTTGTGGCAAGTGGCGAGTCGCCGGATTCTTCGCTTGTGGAGATTGTTGAACTCAAAAAACACCCGTGGTTTGTAGGATGTCAGTTTCACCCCGAATTTCTTTCAACTCCTTTGTGTCCGCATCCTCTTTTCAGGGATTTCATTGGCGCGGCTCTCAATTTCCGGAAATCCAGATGAGATGAAACCGGGCGAAATTGTAATTTTCAGAAAGAGAAAGGAGCCGTGTTGCGGAATTTTTATTTCCTCAGAGGACGGCGCTGTAACGGTTTTTTCCGAAGAAGGAAAAAACATGCGGGTTTCAGATGACAAAGTCGCGTTCAGCGCGGGCATAACGCTTGACCTGAAAACGGACGCCGAGTGGAAAATGGAGATGCGGCGTCTCAGAAAAAATCTTGAAGCCGCCAAAGACGGTTTTGATTTAAAACCTCTATGGGAGCATTTTGCCGGCGCGGGAGAGACGGTTTCCTTTGGCGAAATTTTGTCGGTTTATTCATCCGGCTCCGAGCCGGATGCGGACGAAATCCTCAAACTATTCTGGGCTGTTGACAAAGACACGGTCTATTTCAAACGGTACAAGGGTGGTTACCGCCCGCTTGCCGAAAAATGCGTTGAAAAAGTGCTTGCCCGTGTCAAAAAACGCGCCATGGACAAAATACAGGGTGATTTGTCGGAGCAGTGGATACGGTCGGTTCTTTCAGGCTCGGAGTTCGAACCTGAAGGTTTTGACAGGCAAAGGTGCGTGAAAGCCGTGATTGCTTATATTGAAAATGCCGAGGAGAATCCCGCTTTCAAAACCGCGCACGCGATTTTATCAAACACCGGAATAAAAGATTCCGCAGAGGCGACCGAATTGCTGATTGAATCAGGTGACTTGCCCGAAGGTTCCGACCCCGTGATGATAGCCGCCCGAATCAAGGACGGTTTTTCGCCCGAAGCGCTTGAAGAGTCAGCGCGCCTGATTTCCGGAAAAACAGAAACCGGTTCTCTTGAGGATTTGACCGCGCTTGAAACTTTTTCAATTGACGATGAGACGACAGAGGATATTGATGACGCAATTTCCCTTGAGACTTCCGAAACCTGTTTGCGCGTAGGGGTTCATATTTCCAATGTCGCTCTAATCATTCGCCCGGACGGCGCGCTTGATCGCGAGGCGAAGCAAGCAGCTGAAACTATGTATTTTCCCGAGCGCAGGGTAGATATTTTCCCCTCGGAACTGATAAAGGGGCGGCTCAGTTTAATTGAGAAAACCGAGCGCGCCGCGCTTTCGGTTTTTATGGATTTTGACCCGTGTACCCTTGAGATGAGCGATTTTCGTTTCGCCGCGACAAAAATTTCCGTCAAACGCAACATGACTTACGACGAAGCGGAGGGGTTAATTGAGACCGGGGGCGATTGGAAGAAACTTGCGGAGATATGCGCGGCATTGAAGCACAAAAGGATTGAGCGGGGCGCGTTGATAGTGAATGTTCCGGAGTTAAAAATCCGCGTGGACGCGGACGGAAACATCAAAGCCGGCTTCGCGCAGCCCAAAGGCCAGGCACACCTTGTTGTTTCCGAACTTATGATAGCCACGAACAATGTTTCCGCCGTCTTTCTCAAACAAAACTCCGTGCCCGCAATTTTCCGTTCCCAGACCGAGCCCATTTCTCCCGCCGCGCGAGATGTTGATGAAAAAGACCCGCTTTTCCCGGTTCGGATAGGCAGATTTATGAAGCCATCCAAAATCAACATTTATCCGGACTCGCACCGCTCGCTCGGAGTTGAGTGTTACGCGCAGGCGACCTCGCCCATAAGGAGATACCGCGACCTGATTGTGCAGAGGCAGATTATGTCCGAAATTCGCCGCGAAGCGGGGCTTGATGAAAAATCTATTCTGCAAATCATCTCCGAAACCGAACAGATAATTCATGACAGGCGCGTTGTTCAGAGAAGCAGAACACGGTTTTGGCTTTTTGAGCATTTCAGAATGATGGACTCGCAAGCGCGGCTTGAGGGAACTGTTTCGCGTATCGCGGACGGGAGAGTGTTCGCGTATTTCCCGCAGTATTGTCTGGAGTTCCCGCTTCACGGCGAAAAAAAGGACGTTTTAAAGGAAGGCGGGCAAGTCAGAGCGAAGATACGCAAAGTTGACCCTGTAAGACGCAGATTGAAACTTACGGCTGTTTAACGTGCCGGACGCGGGATTTATTTTTTCAACGCTTTGAAGATGTCTTCGATGCTTGTGTATTTAACCCTCGGGCGTCCCGTTTTTTCGCCTTTTGTCTTTTCCTTGCCGTCTATATAAGACCACTTTCGGTAACTTACGTAGTCCGGTTTTGTTTTCTGAAGCAGTTTGTCAACCGCATCCTGAGGCGCGGAGGGGCTCAGGGTTTTCCCTTCGGCAAAATCCTCAAGCATCAAATCAACCGTTTCGGTGGAGTCCATTTTATTTGTCCCGATAATTCCGGTCGCGCCTCTTTTAATCCAGCCGGTCGTATAGAGACCTTCAAGTTGCTTCCCGCCGGGTTTATCCAGGACTCTGCCCGCGTCGTTGGGAATAACTCCCGATTTTTCGTCAAAAGGAACGTCTTTCAGGGCGACTCCCGTGTAACCGATTGAGCGGAAAATAATCGCCACTTCCATTGTTTCGGTTTCCCCGGTGGCATTTGCGGCGAGGGTTCCGTCATCCTTTTTTACAAGACGGTTTTTCGCGAAAGTCACACTTTGCACTCCGCCGTCCGTACCGGGGTCGATGCTCAACGGGGAAAGCAGAAATCTGAAATGCAGGGTTTTCTTTTTCCCTGAGCGCCGTTGTGAAAACCCACGGAGAATTTCAAGTTTTTTCTCAGTTGCCGCGTCAGGATTTTTTTCAAGAAACTTGCTCGTTACGGTGTCAAGTCGCACATCTTCCGGGCGCGCCTGCGCGTCCGCCTCTTCAAGGTTGCCAAGCTCTTTCAGTTCGGGGTTTGTGAAAGCCGCCTGCGCGGGTCCCCTGCGCCCGATTATGAATACTTCTTTGATGCCGCTTGATGAGAGTTTTTCAAGCGCGTAGTCGGCGATGTCAGTTTTGAGCATCTCCGCCGGACTGAGGCACAATATCCTCGCCACATCAACTGCGACATTACCCACCCCGATTATAACGGCGCGTTCGCCCGACAAGTCGAAATCAAGATTTGAAAAGTGCGGGTGACCGTTGTACCACGCGACAAACTCGGTCGCCGTGTGGCTCCGGACCAGATCTTCGCCGGGAATTTGAATTTTTTTGTCCGTTTGCGCTCCGGTGGCGAAAACTATTTGATGATAATTTTTCCTTATATCGCTGAGAGTTATGTCTTTTCCAAACTCCACAAATCCAAAAAAACGAAAACCGGGTTCTGAGGCAATTTTGTCAAACATCTTTGATACACTTTTGATTTTCTGGTGGTCAGGCGCAACACCCTGCCGCACGAGTCCGTGAGGGGTTGGCAGCAAATCAAACATGTCAATCTGTACCGGAACGGGACTTTTTTTAAAAATCCTGTCCGCTGTGTAAAAACCCGCCGGACCGGACCCTATAATCGCCACACGCAGTTTTTGGTTTTCTTTTCTCATTTCAGTTCAGCCCGGCCGTTAGCTCTCTTTTTGTCGGTATAATTAGGCGACATGTCACGAACAACCGTGGACAGAGAGCATCTCCATCTGAAAATAGTTCAGGAAATAAGCGATTTTGTGAATAAATCCACAGGCCTGAACACTATTCTCAAGGGAGTTGTCAACAAAATAAGTGAGTCGCTTCATTTCGAAGTCGTTTCAGTATACATAATTGACGGCGACAACAGCACCTTACGCCTGAGGGCCAACACAGGATTTGACAGCGAAACGGACGCCGAAATAACAATTTCAAGCGGTGAGGGAATAGCGGGAATGATATTCAAAACCATGCGTCCTTTTGTGACCATGAATGTTTCCAGCCATCCTAAATACAAACCGATTGAAAACACCGGAGAGGAAAAATACGAATGTTATCTCGGCGTTCCCATTGTTCTTAAAAACCACTGTGTCGGCGTTTTGGTGGGGCAGACAAGCCAGCGGCGCCACATTACCCCCGCCGAGCAGACGCTTTTTGAGATTATCGCTTCGCGTCTGGCCGGACTTCTTGAAGTTGCGGACACCCTTGACCGGCTTCATACGCCTTCCATCATTGAGCACAAAACCAGAACCTATCAGGGCAAAGGAGTGTCTTCCGGAGTCGCGGTCGGAAACGCTTTTCTCATAAGCGGGCTTTTCGGAAGCGCGGGCATGTTCTCTCCGCCTCCGCAGTCCGCGGATGAGGAGAAAAAACGTCTTTTTGAAGCGTTCTTGCGCGTTGAAAAAGATATGAAAGACCTCATAGGGGTTTTGCAAAAAGACGATGTTCTTTCCGCGAGCGAGATTGAGATTTTTGAAGCCCATCTGATGCTTCTTTCAAGCGAAAGCTCGGATTCGGTTCGGGGTGTGATTATTTCGCGCGTTGAAAAGGGCGATGTTTCCGCAGAAACAGCCGTTGTTCAGGGTATTGAGTCAATTGCCGGGAGATTTGAGCACCACTCGGACAGGTATGTGAGGGAAAAAGCGCAGGATTTTAGAGACATAGGCGAGAAACTTCTTCACGAACTTGTAAGGTTCAAGAAAAAAGAAGCGGAGCCGTTAGAGGGCTCCGACAGTTCCACAATACTGGTCGCGCGGGAGATAGGCCCCTCGTTTGTTTCAATGCTTGGTAAAAACAAAATAGCGGGCGTTATAACCGAAAGAGGCGGGGAAACTTCGCATGCGGTCATAATTGCCAAATCGCTCGGCATACCCGTTGTTATCGGGATAGAGAATGTTTGCGACCTCATTAACTCCGGCGACAAAGTCATCGTTGACGGCAGAACGGGTTTTGTTTTTGTCAATCCCGATGAAATGCTTGTGAAGGAGTATGAAAGTAGCGGCAGGAGAATTGAGGAAATCCGCCATCTTTTTGAGTCCGATGAGAAGATTACGGACGTGGCGCGGGAAATGATTCTCACGGCGAATATAGGTTTTCCGGACGATATTGAAACCGCTGTGCGACACGGAGTTTCCGATGTGGGGCTTTTCAGAACGGAGTTTGCGTTCGCGAGCTTTGAAAAACCGCCCGGCGTTGATGAGCAGACAAAAATCTACGGTGACATATCGCGCAAATTCGGCGGAAGCGTAACAGTCAGAACGCTTGACATCGGCGCGGACAAGGTGCTTCCGTATTTCAATATTCCCGAAGAGGAGAATCCTCTTCTCGGTTTGAGGGCGATTCGGTTCTCAATGGAATATCTTGACCTGTTCAGGGAGCAGATAAAATCCATAATGCTTGCCGCTGTGGGCGGCGCGCGCCTGAGGATTTTGCTTCCGATGGTTTCAAACATCTGGGAGGTTGAGACCGCGAAACAGATTATGGACGACACCGCGTCCGAAGCGGGGCTTGCGCCGGACAAGATTCCGCCGCTCGGTGTTATGCTTGAGGTGCCCGCGCTTGTTCCGCTTCTTAATGAATACGCTGAAATTGTTGATTTCATTTCTGTTGGCACGAACGATCTTGTTCAGTATTTGCTCGCGGTTGACAGGAACTCAAGTGCGGTAGGGCATCTTTACACCTCTTTTCATCCGGCGGTTTTGCGCGTGCTTGACACAATACGAAAAAGCTCGGACAGAAACAGGATTGAGGTCTCGATTTGCGGTGAAATAGCGGGTTCTCCGAAGGGCGCTCTTCTGATTTCCGCGCTCGGATACAAAAACTTGAGCGTTTCGCCATACAGGATTCCGATTGTCAGATTTATTGCAAACCACACGGACGCCGAATTTCTTGCAGGTTTGAGGAGAAAACTTATGCGCGCGAAAAGCGAAGCGGACATCGAAAGACTGCTTGCGAACAGTCTTGAAAGCATTGATTCCGCCCTTGTGGAGTTTGATTAGACCGCCCGGGATGTTTGATAAAGCGCGCTGTTGCGTGTAAACTGCCAATCACAGTTTTAAGCAACCGAATTCTCTATTTTCAGGGTGCTTCAGTCCGGTTGTCGTAGTTGAAAAGGAGGGATAAACAAATGCCTAAGAACACTCTTACAATCACGGATAACAGAACGGGGAGCAAATATGAAATTCCCGTTGACAACAGTACCATCAAAGCCGCCGATTTAAGGCAGATTAAGGTCAAAAAGACCGATTTCGGAATGATGAGTTACGACCCCGCTTTCACAAACACGGCATCTTGCCAGAGCTCAGTAACCTTCATAGACGGCGAAAAAGGGATTCTCAGATACAGGGGATATCCCATTGAGCAACTCGCGAAAAAAAGCAATTTTCTCGAGGTTGCCTATTTGTTGATTCATGGCGAGTTACCCAATAAAAAACAGTATGACGAATGGGGTTATAACATCACTCACCACACTTTTCTGCACGAAAACATCAAGAAATTCATGGACGGTTACCGCTATGACGCTCACCCGATGGGGATGATGATGAGCACCGTGGGCGCGCTTTCAACCTTCTATCCCGAAGCCAAGGACGTGGAAGACCGCGACAATCGCATGATTCAAATTCATCGGCTTATCGCAAAAATGCCGACAATCGCGGCGTTTTCGTATCGGCACGCGATAGGGCTTCCGTATAACTATCCCGACAACGACCTGAGTTATACGGGGAATTTCCTTAATATGATGTTCAGAGTGGGAACGAGAAAATACAAGCCGGACCCCGTTGTTGAAAAAGCGATGGATGTGCTTTTCATACTTCACGCTGACCATGAGCAGAACTGTAGCACAAGTGTTATGAGAGACGCGGGAAGCAGTTTGCCCGACCCTTATTCCGCGACCGCCGCCGCAGTGAGCGCGCTTTACGGGCCTCTGCACGGAGGGGCAAACGAAGCGGTGCTGAAAATGCTTGCGGAGATAGGTGATAAAAAGCGGATACCGGACTACATAAAGAGGGCGAAAAACGGTGAATTCCGCCTTATGGGATTTGGGCACAGAGTTTATAAAGCATACGACCCGCGCGCCGCGATAATCAAGGACATAGCGCACAAGGTTTTCTCTAAAGTCGGCAAAAATCCGCTTCTTGAAATCGCGCTTGAGCTTGAGAGAATCGCTCTTGAAGACGACTACTTCGTAAAGAGGCAACTCTACCCCAACGTGGATTTCTACTCCGGTCTTATATACCAGAGTCTCGGACTTCCGGTGAGCATGTTTACTGTTCTTTTTGCCATCGCGCGAACCACCGGGTGGCTGGCTCAGTGGGAAGAGATGATAACGAATCCGGAGACTAAAATAGCGCGTCCGCGTCAGGTGTATACGGGAAAGAACAAAAGGAATTTTGTTCCGATGTCCGCCAGAAAAAGATAACGGTCCGCCGTCCGTTCGTCCTGTTTTTCAGTGAGTCCGGTAACGCCTGAACGGTAATTCCAAAACCCGTTTGCGCCTGTTATAGTGGTTTTCCGATGACAAGAGTTAAGGTTTGCGGAATAACTAACGCCGATGACGCCATTATGGCGGCGGATATGGGCGCGGCGGCTGTGGGTTTCATCTTTTATCCGGGTAGCAGAAGGCATATTGAACCCGAATCGGCGGCGCGTATAGCGTCTCTTCTGCCGTCAGATGTTGTGAAGGCCGGGGTTTTTGTAAATCAGGAAGTTGATTTTATCGGCGGTGTTATGAAATCGGTCGGGCTTGATCTGGCTCAAATTCACGGCGATGAAACGCCGCAGTTCTGCAGCCAAATCCCCGGCGTCTATATGAAAGCGGTTAGAGTCAAAGACAGAGACAGTTTGAAGGAGATAGACGATTACGACTCAAATTTTGTGTTGCTTGACACTTTTGCCGACAGGCAGTTCGGTGGAACCGGCAGAACCTTTAACTGGGATTTATTGAGCGGGATTGACTTGAAGGGCAAAAAACTGTTTCTTTCAGGCGGGCTTAATTCCGGCAATGTCGCCGAGTCCATTGGAGCGGCAAAGCCCTACGCGGTTGATGTTTGTTCCGGGGTTGAAAAAACCCCGGGCGTGAAAGATTTGGGCAAACTGAAAAAGTTTATGGAAGAAGTACAAATTGCCGACAACAATGAATAAGGAAGGTTTTTTCGGAGATTTTGGGGGGCGTTTTGTTTCGGAAACCCTGATGCCCCCGCTTCTTGAACTGGAAGAGGCTTATAAAAAAGCCATATCCGACCCCGATTTCACAAACGCGGTTGGCAAATGTCTTGCGGATTTTGCGGGCAGACCCACGCCTCTTTATTTTGCCGAAAGAATGACAAAAAAACTCGGCGGCGCGCAAATCTATCTTAAACGCGAAGATTTGGCGCACACCGGAGCGCACAAGATAAACAACACAATCGGGCAGATTATGCTTGCCGACAGAATGGGCAAAAACCGCATTATCGCAGAAACCGGAGCGGGGCAGCATGGAGTTGCCACCGCCACGGTCGCCGCTCTTTCAGGGAAAAAATGCGAAGTTTACATGGGGCGAAAAGACACCGAACGGCAGAAAATGAACCTTTTGCGGATGCGTGCTCTCGGTGCGACAATTCATCCCGTTGATACCGGAAGCGCGACTCTCAAAGACGCTCTGAACGAAGCGATGAGAGACTGGGTAACAAACGTTGCGGACACTTTTTATGTTATCGGTAGCGTAGCGGGACCGCATCCGTATCCCACAATGGTCAGGGATTTTCAATCCGTCATCGGTACCGAAGTGAAAAAGCAATTCACATCCGCCGGAGTTGGAAAACCGAATCTGCTTGTTGCGTGTGTTGGCGGCGGCTCAAACGCGGCGGGTTTGTTTTATCCGTTTATTGAAGATTCGGAAGTGGTGAAAGTCGGTGTTGAGGCGGGTGGCGGCGGACTTGAGCCGGGCAACAATTCAGCGACAATCACGCGGGGCTCTCAAGGGGTTTTGCACGGTAGCAGAACATTTGTTCTTCAAGACGATGACGGGCAGATAGAGAAGGCGCACTCTATTGCCGCCGGTCTTGACTATCCGGGCGTGGGTCCCGAGCACTCGTTTTTCCACGATGCGGGTCTTGCCGAATACGTTTCGGTGTCAGATGATGATGCGCTTGAAGCGTTCTATTTTCTCTCTGAAACCGAAGGTATAATTCCCGCTCTTGAGAGCGCTCACGCAGTTTCTTATGTAATGAAGGTTGCTACGGACATGCCCGCAAGCGCGACTGTTGTGGTTTGCCTTTCGGGCAGGGGGGACAAAGATATAGACGTGGTCGCCCAGAGGGCGGATGGATAGGAAGAGATGGAAGAAGTTACGAAAATTGAGAGCCGGTTACCTCAGTGGGCGCGCCATTTTTTGAAATACGCGCTTGTGGGTGTGGTTTCGGCAACGATTGATTTGATGGTTTTTGAGATTGTCAGACAGATTCTCGTGTTTGGCTCAATTACCGTTTTCCTACCGGGCGGAGCGCAGTTTGTGGTGACGGAATGGTTTGTGGCGAAAACCATTTCTTTCTCAATCGGGACGACTGTTAATTTTCTTATCTGCATGAATTTTGTTTTCAGAATCAGAGGGCGCTCGCTTGCCATGGCTTCGTGGCGTAAATTTTTGTCGGGCGTGGCGGCGCTTGTTGTAAGTTTGCTGATTCTCTGGCTTCTGGTTGACGGTTTTCATTTCGGCGAAATACAGAGTCTGCCGATTCTTCCTTTTGACGGTATATTTCTTGCGAACGGCTTTTCAATTTGCATAGGTTTTTTCTTGAATTTCGTCCTTACCAAATACTACGCGTTTGGGGATTATTAGACCGTCCGCCGCCGGCAACTTTTCCGTTTAATTGACCGCTTACTTTTTGCTGTTATAATTTCCATTTCCAAAATGAGGCGGGCGGGCGTCTTTTCCTTCAAAGACGCAAATTCCTTTTTTCACAATGCCTAAGGCAATCAATCAAAAATTTTCCGAACTGAAAGAGCGCGGCGATGCGGCTCTTGTGTGCTATCTCACCGCGGGAGACCCATCTCTTCAACTGACTGAGGAAATCGCCGTGCGAATAGCTTCAAGCGGCGCGGACATACTTGAGATAGGCATTCCGTTTTCAGACCCCATGGCGGACGGGCCCGTTATTCAAAGGGCTTGCGAAAGGGCTCTTGAGTCAGGCGCGACTCTTGAAAAGATCTTGAAAACCGTGCGGAAAATCAGGGACCGCTCTGATATTCCTATTCTTCTTTTCGGTTATTACAACCCGTTTTACCGTTACGGTATTGAGCGTCTCACAGCGGATGCCAAAGCCGCCGGAGCGGACGGCATTCTAACCGTTGACCTGCCGCCCGAAGAGGCGGCGGAGTTCAACTCCTCCCTGAAAGAGAAAGGGCTGGACGAGATTTTTCTGCTGTCTCCCAACACAACCGACAAGCGCATAGAGGCGGTCGCGCGTCTTGCCGGAGGGTTCATATATCTTGTCTCAATCACGGGCGTTACGGGAGAGCGTCCTGAAATGGACTACGGGAACGTGAAAGGGCTTGTTGAAAAAATAAGAAACAAAACCGGTCTTCCGGTCGGTGTCGGGTTCGGAATTTCAACCCCGGAGCAGGCGGGCAGAGTCGCGTCTTTTGCGGATGCGGTGGTTGTGGGAAGCTCTATAATGCGCATGGTGGAAGAGTTTTCGGCGGACGCCGCCATGCTTGATAAAATTGCGGATTTTGTTTCCGATCTTTCAAAAGCGTGCCGAAGCGGTCAGAGGTCATGAGTAAATCTGGTGTAGCAAAATTGAAGAAGGTTCACGAAGGCGCGGATAAAATTCTGATTCTCCTTCACGACCATCCCGACCCGGACGCGATGGCAAGTGCGCTTGCCTTGAGAACTCTGCTGGGAAGGAATCGCCAGACGGCGACAATCGGGCATTTTGGCACAACCGTTTCGCGCCCGGAAAATGTTGCGATGATGGATATGCTTGAAATTGATGTTGTTTCCGTCACCCTGCGGCAGGCGAAAAACTTTGATTCGGTAGCCATGGTTGATGTTCAGCCGTCTTTTTTCGGCGATATTCTTCCAAAGGTGGATTCCGTTATTGACCACCATCCCGAAGTGGAAAACTACAAAGCCAGTTTTGTGAGGATAAGCGCCGATGAGGGAGCTACCTCAACAATAATGACGGGATTGTTGCGCGCTTCAGGGATGGAAATTTCCGAACGGCTCGCGACCGCTCTGCTCTACGGGATAAAGACCGACACATTTTCCCTCGCCCGCGATGCCGGTGATGACGACATTGAAGCGTTCACCTTTCTCTATCAAAAAGCCAACCTCGGACTTTTGAGGAAAATAGAAAAGGCGGAAATTCCCTCCGACCAACTTAAGGTGTTCGGCAAATCGCTTGCGCGTCACCGGGTTAAAGACGGTGTGCTTTTTGTTAATCTGGGCAAGGTGAATCATGAATACATGATTCCAAAAATGGCTGATTTCTGTATGCAGGTAAAAGACACCGAATGGGTCGCTTCGTTCGGGATTTTGCGGGATTCCTACTTTCTGCTTTCGTTGCGCAATGTTGGCTATGTTAAGAGCGCGGGCAGGGTGGCGCGGCACCTTTTCCATATGTTCGGGTCCGAAAACGGCAAAAACGGCAAAGTTCTTCGCGAACAGATGAAGCAGGGCGGAGGCGGTGGACACAGTTCTGCGGCAAAAGTGGTTGTTCCCGTGAGAGAGTTCAAAAAACTGCTCGGTGGCATTTCGCAAAAATCCATCGAAAAGTGGGTGGTGGAAACCGTTATAGAAACCATAGACGAGGTTTGAAACCGGCCGGCGGTTTTGCGTGCCGGCACAGACGCCCTTATACTTGCTGAGAGGTATTTGCCGCGTGGCGCAGAGCACTCTCATTATCTACGATTCCATTGAAAGCGTGCCCGAAGATGAGCGTTCATACTGGCGGCAATACATAGATTTTTACGAGCAGTATTGGGGAGGTCCCATGTCTCCGTTTGGCATCTGGTTCGGTAATGAATACGGGAACTTCCGCCGCGCCATTGCCGACCACATGGGGGTTGAAGAGCCCGCCGTGAGAGACTGTTTTTTCATCAGAAGCGAAGACGGGGTTCTATACGTCTGTCCTCTGGGCGGCGCGGAAAATCCCAACATACTTTCGTGCGAGAACGCGGTTCCGTTTGAATGGTTTGCCGCTTTTGAGGAATCGGGCAGGCGTAATTTTTATTCCCACTGGGGTTTTAGTTCAATTCATTACAACACAAAGGTCGGCCCCACGCGGGAAAAACTCGCCGCCGCCGAAGAGACTCTTTCGCGCGCGTTTGACAAAACAGATCACGAAAAACTGCGTGCGATGGTTGAGTGGATGGAAAAAGGTGTGAGAAATATGGACAGATGGTTTTCAGGGCGTGAGGAGGGCGGCTATGCGGTTTTGAACTACGGCGATGTGTGCTCGGTTCTGACGCCGCAGTCGCTTGACAGGGAGCGTTCGGTTGAGCAGGTCGCCAAGATTTTCTCCCTGCTTGACGAGGGCAAGTGGAAAGAGTCTTACGAAATTTCCGCGCGCTTCTTTCAAAAATGGGAGGATTTGAGGCAGATGTGCGCCGCCGCGGGCGGCGATGAGCCGCTTCAATAGACCGTTGCCGAAAACATCCCGCGCAATACGGGCTTTTGATAAGGGTGCGTTTGCGGACGCCAACATTTCAAAAGTCATCTCAATTTTGAGGACTAAGTCCCGAAAGTGGAATCCGCCCGTTATGAACCTTGAGGAAACGCACGGCGGCGACCCGTTCAGGATTTTGATTTCCACAATCTTGAGTTTGCGCACAAGAGACGAAACAACCGCGGCGGCTTCAAGAAGATTATTTGCCGAAGCGAAAACGCCTCGTGCGATTATCTCTCTGGGAGAGAAAACGGTTCAAAAACTGATCTATCCGGTTGGTTTTTACAGAACAAAAGCGGCGAACATAATCAAACTTTGCAAGCGGCTTGAAAATGAGCGCGGCGGTGAAGTGCCGGACACGATTGATGAACTTCTGGATTTTGATGGAGTCGGAAGAAAAACCGCCAATCTTGTCGTAACACTCGGTTACGGCAAACCCGGGATTTGTGTTGACATACACGTTCACAGAATTTCCAATAGGCTTGGCTATGTGCGCACAAAAACGCCGGAAAAAACCGAGTTTGCGCTACGCGAAAAACTGCCGGGAAAATACTGGATTGAATACAACGGTCTGCTTGTCGCGTTCGGGCAGACAATCTGCAAACCCATCTCGCCAAAGTGCGATGTTTGTCCGGTGAGTAAGTGGTGCATGAGGGTCGGGGTGAAATAAAGTGAAGTCGGGGAAATGGGAAAAAATAGCAGAGACGGACATATACACCGAAGTAAGAGAAAGAGATAAGGTGTGTCGGATTTGCGGGGATAAACCTGAAAAGCAAAATCTTCATGTTCATCATATTGTTTCAAGAAGACGCGGCGGGACAGATAATCTAGAGAATCTTGTAGCCCTATGTTCAAAGTGCCATCCCACAGTGGAAAGAATAACGGAGACCCTTATTAATCGGGGTTGTTTTCAGGGCGCTGATAGCTGGAAAGAAATTGCGGAAACAACAAAACAACAACAGATGTTGTCCAAACATGAAATTATAAAAAGATATATACCAGATAAAAAACGTTGGGACCGCATAGTCAATTCTCATTTTTCTACTAGCAGTGCGGGGGAAGCAGAGGCTGTAAAACAAATGCTAGAATCTCATTTCGAGGATTTGTTTTTTGATGATATGCCGACATGGTATTGGCACACGGAACAAATTGAAGAGGTGTTGTCAATGCCCGATGTTGACAACTTGGAAACAGAGTCGCTCATACTTCCTGAAGGTATTGGTGTAGGGTTTCACCTGTTTAGAAAGATTAATGAAGGCAAAGTCGCTGACAGATTACATCTTTCAAAAAACTTTTTTCCTTTTGCAATAATCATTACGCCTCAGAGAGAAGTGTTGGGAATATATCCTAACCCTGTAGAGGAAAATATTCCTGATAATAAACAAGTGGTTATAGCAGAAGCTCTTGAAAAAGATATTCTCAGGCTAGTAGCACCAGCCGTACCGGCTCATCATCCATGGTTTTTTATTGCGGCAAAAATGACTGCTTTCTTAGAGCAAAAACTTGTAGATGTGCTAAGCGAAAAGGCATTGAAACGACCGGACCGAAAGCGCATAGGTATGGATTTACCAGTAAGCCAAACTGAAGTTAATGTAGTAACTTGGAGAAAAATAAAAGATCAACCAGGCACAGGTAAATCAGAGTGGGACAAGCGTTGGTGGGTCCGTATGCATTGGCGGAAACAGTGGTATCCAAGCAAGAATGCCCACCGACTTATTTGTATTGCCCCATTTGTAAAAGGAAATCCGAATATGCCATTGCATATACCAAAACCTACTGTTAACAAGGTGGACAGATAAGGATAAGCAAGGTGTTGAATACTGAGACTTTCTATTGCCTCACCCCCTATTTCCTGTAAAGTTCAACCAAATGCCCGTTGCCGAGTCGCTTTTCTTTTACATATTTTCCGCGCTCGCCGTTGTGTCCGCGATTGCGGTTGTTTTGCTTCCAAACACGGCTCTGTGCGCGATTTCACTTGTTGTAACAATCGTTTCATCCGCCGTGCTTTTCGGTATTCTTGACGCTCATTTTCTGGCGGCGGTTCAGGTGCTTGTTTATGCGGGCGCAATTGTCGTTCTTTTTCTTTTCACGATTGTTTTTCTCAATGTGCGCAAAAGCGACGAGGAATTCGGTCCGTCGGAGATTCCGAAAAAACTGTCATTTCTTCTGCCCGCGATTGTCGCGGCGGTGTATTTCGGGCTGAAAATTGCCCCGTTCGCCGCGCCAGCCCGCACGGGAGATTTTGACGGAACAGTTTCGGAGATGTCGTGGCTTTTGCTCACGGACTATCTGTTTGCTTTTGAAGTAACTTCAATTCTCATTGTGGCGGCGATTGTCGGAACGGTGGCGATTTCAAGGGGTCTGCGTTGACGCCGGACGGATACATCGCGCTTGCGTTTGCCCTTTTTGTCATTGGGGCTTTCGGTGTGTTCACAAGAAAAAACATTCTTGTTGTTCTGATGTCGGTTGAGATTATGCTTAATGCGGCAAACCTTTGCCTCATAGCGTTTTCGCGGCTTTTTGAAGACGGAGCGGGCAATGTGCTGGTTCTGGTTTCCATAACGGTGGCGGCGGCGGAGGTCGCAATCGGGCTTGCGCTGGTTATTGTTCTCTACTCCGGGCTGAAAAGTCTGAACATAGATTTGATAAGAAACTTTCGCGGATGATGTTGCCTTTAATACTTTTAACCCCTCTTGCCGGAGCGTTCATCAACGGCATTTTGATTTCAACCGGACTTCTCCGGCGTTTGCACGCTGTGTCGCCCGGTTTTGAGGCGAAGGCGTCCGCTTTTGTCGGTTCGGTGGCAGTTCTGATTTCCGCGCTTTGCGCTTCGGTTCTCGCGTACGGTGTTTATTCCGGCTCGCCCGAGCAGTTCAGATTTTTTGAATGGTTCTCCTCCGGCTCACTCGCGGTATCTTTCAGTTTTGTTTTTGACCGCCTGTCCGCGGTGATGACACTTGTCATAACGTGGGTGGGGTTTTTGATTCACGTGTATTCAGCCGGATACATGAAAGGAGACGGCGCGGTTCCGCGCTATTTCGCGCTTCTGAATTTGTTTGTGTTTTTTATGCTTCTGCTCGTTCTCGGCTCGGGGTTTGTCGTAATGTTTGCCGGTTGGGAGGGAGTGGGTTTTGTCTCCTACCTGCTCATCGGTTTCTGGTTCAATGACTCAGCAAAATCTGATGCCGGCAGAAAAGCGTTTGTCGTGAACCGCATAGGGGATTTCGGTTTTATGCTGGGAATTTTTCTGGTGTTTGCGGTTTTCGGCTCCCTTGAATTTTCTGAAATTATTTCCGCCGCTCCCGCCGCTCCGCAGTGGGCTCTTACCGCCGTGTGTTTGCTTCTTTTTATCGGAGCGGTTGGAAAAAGCGCGCAGTTTCCGCTTTATGTATGGCTTCCGGACGCGATGGCGGGACCCACTCCCGTAAGCGCTCTTATCCATGCGGCGACCATGGTTACCGCCGGAGTTTATATGCTCGCGCGACTCGCCGTTCTTTATTCCTCGGCGCCGGACGCGCAGTTTGTCATTCTAACAGTGGCGGTTTTTACCGCTCTTGTGGCGGCTTACATCGCGGTTTCCCAGACCGACATAAAAAAAGTTCTTGCGTATTCAACCGTTAGCCAACTCGGTTTTATGTTTATGGCGGCGGGAGCGGGAGCGTTCGGAGTGGCAATTTTTCATCTTGTAACGCACGCTTTTTTCAAGGCGTTACTTTTTCTCGGAGCGGGCAGTGTTATTCACGCTCTGGGCGGCGAGCAGGATATGAAATTTATGGGTGGATTGAGAAAAAAAATCCCCGTTACCGCGTTCACTTTTCTCATTGGAACTCTGGCAATTTCAGGCGTGCCGTTTTTTGCGGGATTTTTCAGCAAGGATTCCATTCTTGCCGCTGTTTATGACGGCGGTTTTGTTTTGCACTGGGTCGCCGCTGTTTTCGGCGCGATGCTGACGGCGTTTTATATGATGCGGCTTTATCTCCGCGTTTTTGAGGGCGGAAACAACACTCCGCCCGAAGCGGCGGAAAAAATCTATGAGTCTCCGCCAGTTATGACGATTCCTCTCGTGTGCCTTGCGGCGCTCGCGATTTTTGGCGGTTTTCTTTCCGTCCCACATTTTCTCTCGGAGTTTTTTCCGTTCGGTGAAGAGTTTCTTACGCATTTTCTTGAGCCTGTTACGGGCGTGTTTGTTCCCTCCGCCAACGGCGGGCTCAGCCATTACACCCTTGCGCTTGTTTCGGTGATTGCCGCGTTTGGCGGAATCGGTGCCGCGCTTCTGTTATACCAAGCCTCTCCGCGCTTGCGGGAGAAAATTGTGGAAACCACGGCAATCGGCGCGGCGAGAAGGTTTTCGCATTCTCAAATTCTGCTCAATGAGTTTTACGAAAAGGTGTTTTCGGTTCCATTCAGGCATTTTTCAAAATCTTTCGCGGAGTTTGATACTTCCGTTGTGGACGGCGCGGTGAACGGTGTTGCGGACGCGACGAAAAGGCTCGCGCGGTTTTTCAGTATTCTCCAAAGCGGTTTTGTGAGGGCTTATACCGCCGCTATGGTGGTATTTATTGTTCTGCTTGTGATTGTGTCGGTGAAGATGTGATTAATGGTGAGCGTGTTGATGAGTTTTTTGCGAGGAATGGCATTGAGGGCAAACAGAAGAAGTTGGTTCTCTCCGCCATAGACGAAGCCAAGTCCAACAATTTTGGCTTCTTTATTGTGAACTCGGCGTATGCACTTGGTAGTCAAGCCGATATTCTCCGAGAAATCAGGGGTTGATTTGTAAAGGCAAATACAATGAAGAAAACATTTTCTTATAGAAAGGGTTTGAAAGAGTCGCCCACTCTCCAAAAGGATGAGTTTGATGCCGTAACAGAGAATAAAATTTGGGATGTTGTTACTAAATTCTTTGAAGGGGGGAATCAGGATTTCGGAAGTTCCTATTCCCGCATAGAAGAACTGGAAGAACATAGGCAGAAAGTCACTAATTCTATGAGAAAAATTCACTCTGAATTGTTAGAAAAACCCCTAGATAGATTTACTGGAATTTACGATTCTCACCCTAGACCTAAATCCATAGGACGTAAACTTATCAACGAATGGTCATATAAGCTTAATGATGATTCATATAAACAATATCGTAGTTTCTTTTTTGATAGTTCTTATAATGACAAACTTGACTTCATTGACCTTCTTGTTGATGACCAATCATCAGAAATTATTCAGCAACTTACCAATGAGTTTAATGATGTATTCAGAGAACAATGTGTTGGATACCGACTTATAAAAGGTCAAATAACAGACCTTGATAGCGAAGAGGAAAAACAGTCCGTAGAGAAAGCTGTTCAACACTCTCCTCACATAGAGAAAGCAATCGACCACTTATATGACAGAAAAAACCCCGACTACGAAAATTCCATCAAAGAATCAATTAGTGCCGTAGAACAAATCTGCAAAGAGATTGCCAGCAAGTCCAATGCGACATTATCAGATTGTATAAACGAAGTAGAATCTGCTACACAATTGCATCCGGCATTCAAAATTGCCTTGGAAAAGTTGTATGCATACACAAGTGATGAAGATGGTATTCGCCACGGAACAACAAATGATATGAAAGCCTCTTTTGAAGATGCAAAATTTATGCTTGTTATATGTAGTGCGTTTTGCAACTACTTGCTGGAGAAAAAGGTAAGATTAGACAGTTAGTATTTCTTCACATTTAACAATTTTCTTGAAAATTTTTTCTGTGCGCATATAATTTCACCGCTTCCGTAGCAAACGGGAGCAAATTTCGGTTCTGCCGGAGCGCGGCGAAAGCATCGCGGTTGTTTCGGAGCCGAGTGTTCAAAGGAGGTGTTCCGATGTCAAAACAAATGCTCGGAGCGCAGATGTTTTTTGAGACCCTCATTCACGAGGGTATTGAAGTCGTTTTCGGTCTGCCCGGGGGCTATGTCCTCAAGGTTTACGATGTTATGACCGAATACGAGAAGGAAGGAAAGTTCCTTCATGTTATGGCGCGCCACGAACAGGGGGCAACCCACATGGCGGACGGTTATGCCAGAGCGTCCGGCAAGCCCGGAGTTGTGCTTTGCACTTCCGGACCCGCCGCGACAAACACCGTAACCGGCATAGCGACCGCTCAGATGGATTCTGCGCCGATCGTCATATTCACCGGACAGGTTCCGACTCAGTATCTTGGGAGCGATGCGTTTCAAGAAGCCGACCACATCGGTATAACAAGACCCTGTACGAAGCACAACACGCTTGTGCGGAAAACCGAGGATCTTCCCAGAGCGATGAAAGAGGCGCTTCACATAGCAACAACTGGAAGACCCAGCCCGGTTCTGGTTGATATGCCCAAGGATGTTCTTATCGGCGAGGGTGAGCTTTGCATTCCTGAAGATGTCAACATCAGGGGCTACAAACCGAAACTGAAAGGGAATCCGGCTCAAATCAAGAGAGCGGTTTCCTTCATAGAGAAAGCGAAGAAGCCCATAATTTTTTCGGGCGGCGGAGTTATTTTGTCCGGCGCCACCGAGCGGCTTAAAGAGTTCGCCCACAGGTTGCGCATACCCGTTACCTCAACCCTTATGGGGCTCGGCGGATTTCCCGCGAACGACCCGCTTTTTGTCAATATGATTGGAATGCACGGTTCATACGCCGCCAATCTGGCCGTTCACGAATCCGACCTTGTCGTCTCAATTGGCGCAAGATTTGACGACAGGGCGACCGGAGGCAATTTTGACCAGTTTGCGCCGAACGCAAAGATAATTCATATAGATATTGACCCCTCAACGATAGACAAAAACATCAACGTTGACTGTCCTATTGTCGGGGACGCGAAGCAGGTTCTGGAGCAGATAATGGATGCCCTTCCGGCTGACATTGACCTCTCAGAGAGAGACGCGTGGAGAGAGCAGATAAGCAAGTGGGACAAACAGCACCCTCTCAAGCACAAAGAGCATGCGGACAAAATCCAGACGACCCACGCCATTGACATGTTGCACACGATGACGGACGGGGAAGCCACAATTGTGAGCGATGTCGGTCAGCATCAGATGTGGGTGGCGCAGTTCTACAAATTCAACCGTCCGCGCAGCCACATAACGTCCGGCGGACTTGGAACAATGGGATTCGGGTTTCCCGCCGCGATGGGCGCGAAATTCGCAAAGCCCAACGACCTTGTCATAAGCGTTTCCGGAGACGGGAGTTTCCAGATGAATATGCAGGAACTCGCGGTCGCCGTTGAATACGGGCTTGACCTCAAAATTGTGGTTTTCAACAACGAACACCACGGAATGGTGCGGCAGTGGCAGACAATGTTTTTTGACGGAAACTACTCATGCTCCAAATTCAACGTCCTTCCGGATTTCGTCAAACTTGCCGAATCCTTCGGAGCGACCGGTTTGAAAGCCGAAAAAACCGAAGAGCTTGAAGGGGTTTTTAAACAGGGACTTGAAGCCAAAGGAGTTGTTTTGATGGAAATCAAAGTTGACCCCGAAGAGATGGTCTATCCGATGATTTCGCCCGGCGAGGCGATGAATCAGATGATCTTTGACCCGGTTGATGTCGCGTGAGCGCCCCGCGCGCGGAACGGTGGAGACTAAACGATGAGCAAAGATAAAAACGCGCAGAGACACACAATTACTATTCTTGTTGACAACGAGTCGGGTGTTTTGTCTCGCATAGCGGGGCTTTTCAGCGCGCGCGGTTTCAACATTACCAGTTTGAACGTTGCGGAAACGCTTGAGCTCGGAACTTCAAGAATAACTCTTGTTACAACCGGAGATTCTTTCATTGTTGAGCAGATAATTAAGCGGTTCAACAATATGGTGAACGTTTTGAAGGTTACAAACCTTACCGCTGTCGAAAGCGTTGAGAGGGAAATGCTTCTAATCAGGGTCTCGGCTTCAGGCGATGAGCGTCCGGAAATTCTGCGCATAGCGGACATCTTCAGGGCTAAGGTTGTTGATGTTGGAACAAAAACTTACTCTCTGGAAATGACGGGGGACAATCAGAAAATAGGAGCTTTCCTTGAACTTCTGATACCTTTTGGCGTAAAAGAGATAGCGCGCACCGGGGTTGTGGCGATGATGCGCGGGCAGAAAACTGCGGGCAAAGGAGGCTACTGATGAAAGTTTATTACGATTCCGATATTTCCATTGATGCGGTCAAGGGCAGAAAAGTTGCCGTGATTGGATACGGCAGTCAGGGACACGCGCATTCGCAAAATCTCAGAGACAGCGGTGTCGAGGTAACCGTGGGGCTCAGAGAGGGCAGTGGCGGATGGAAAAAATCCGAGCAGGCGGGGTTCGCGACCGCTTCTGTAACGGATGCCGCGAAGTGGGCGGACATTATTATAATTCTCGCTCCGGACACAAGTCAGAAGAAAATATATGAGGATTCCATAGCGCAGGGGCTTGAAGCGGGTAACGCTCTGGCGTTCGCGCACGGGTTCAATATCCATTACAAGCGTATCGTTCCCCCCTCCGAGGTGGACGTTTTTATGGTTGCTCCAAAAGCGCCGGGGCACACCGTCAGAAATCAATATTCTCTGGGTTCCGGAGTGCCGGGGCTTGTCGCCGTCCATCAGGATCACACGGGTTCGGCAAAGGAAACCGCGCTTGCCTACGCAGGAGCAATTGGCTGTGGCAGAGCGGGAATTATTGATACAACTTTCAAAGACGAAACCGAAACCGACCTTTTCGGCGAACAGGCCGTTTTGTGCGGAGGGCTTTCGGCTCTAATTCTCGCAGGCTTTGAAACCCTTGTTGAGGCGGGTTATCCGCCGGAGATGGCGTATTTTGAGTGTTGCCATGAGGTCAAACTAATTGTTGACCTTATCTATCAGGATGGAATCTCCAACATGAGATACTCCATTAGCGACACGGCAAAATACGGCGACATCACGCGGGGTCCCAGAGTTGTTGACCAGAAAGCCAAAGACGAGATGAAAAAAATCGTCGCCGAGATTCAGTCCGGGCAGTTTGCAAAAGAGTGGATTGAGGAGGACGAGGCGGGGCGCCCGAACTACACGCGTTTGCTCAAAGAGGGCGAAGATCATCCGATAGAGAAAATCGGAGGGCAGTTGCGCGGCATGATGAGCACACTTTTCAAAGACAAACTTGTTGACAAGTCCAAAAACTAAAAAAATCGTGAGAGCGGGTTTTTAGGTTAAAGCGAAAATGAACACACCGTTTTTCAGAATTGCGCCTGAGGGGTTGCCAATTATCTGTGCTGTTGCAGTGCTGGGCTGGGTGTTCGCGATTTTCGGCTTCGTGTTTTTGTCATTCCTTTTTCTGGTCGCGTTTGGGTTTACGCTGTTTTTTTTCAGAGACCCTTCGCGAACAACTCCCTCCGAAAATGGCTTGGTGATTTCGCCTTCCGATGGCAGGGTGATAGAGGTTTCAAGCGAGCGCGAAGACGGTTTTCTTCACAGCGATGTTACCAGGGTGAGCGTGTTCCTTTCCATATTTGACTGCCATGTGAACTGGTTTCCCGTTTCAGGCGAAGTTACGGCGAGCGTTTACAGGAAAGGGAGATTTTCTTTCGGATTTGACAAAAACGCTTCAAAACACAATGAACAGCTTGCCACCCTCGTGAAGCCGGACGGCGGCGCGCCCGAAATCGTTGTGGCGCAGGTCGCGGGTTTTATCGCAAGAAGGATAATTTCCCATGCACCGCAGGGCGCGCGCTTGAAGCGCGGAGACAGATTCGGCATCATAAAGTTCGGCTCAAGGATTGACCTGTTTCTTCCTCCCGAATACGAAGTTAGAGTTAAAAAGGGAGACAGGGTTGTCGGATCCGAAACTGTCATCGCGCGTTTTACGGCGGGCGCTGGAGCAGGGTGATGAAAAGAGAGAGAATTCGTAACAGAGTGAAAAACGGCGGTATAACGACTTTTCTTCCCAGCATTGTAACGACTGCGGGGTTGTGCTTCGGTCTTTTGTCCATCGGCTCTTCGGTTGAGATAGCCGCTTCGGGCGGTTACTCCGCAAGTGGCGACCTCATTTGGCGCGCCGCCGCTTTCATTGCCATAGCAATGGTTCTTGACATGCTTGATGGCAAGGTCGCTCGCGCTTTCGGCATAGATGAAAACCGCTTTGGCGTTGTGTATGACTCTCTTTCAGATGCTGTTTGCTTCGGTGTTGCTCCCGCTCTGCTTGTTTACGCGCTTTTCGGAGGCGCGGGCGGAGCCGTTCTCAAAACGGGGCTTCTCATATACTCGGTTTGCGTAGTCTTGCGACTCGCCAGATTCAATATGCAGTCATCCTCCGTTGAAAAAAGATCCTTTATGGGGCTTCCGAGCCCGATGGCGGCCGGAGTTATGATTTCACCGATTTTAATCGTGAGCGAACTTGGCGGTGCTCCACCAATGGATTTGGGGATTTTGTATGCGGTCATTGCTCCTGTTACGGGTTTCTTTATGGTAAGCGGAGTCCGGTATCGTAAAATAGGATTTTTCAATCTGGGCAGATTCAGCGGCGGCAAAAAATTTGATATTCTTGTAACCTCGTCAATTCTCATAGCGGTTGTGGCGGCAAGTCCCGGTGTGTCGGTTGCGTTTGTTTCGTTTTCCTATCTTGCGTCCGGTCCCCTGTTTTCAATTCTGAAGCATTTCAAAAAACGGGGTGCGGAAGATGAAACCGGAGCGCGGAATTTCAGACCCCCCGGCGCGGACGGTGGAAACTGACCGGATTTTGTTTGCGGGTTTTGGTTTTGAGGCACTGTTTTCTTTTTGTTATTGCTTTGTTGAGCATGGTTTTTTGTGCGGAGGTTGATGTTTTGGCGGCGAAAGAAATTTCATCAGTTACCAGAGTGAAACTCAAAAACGGTCTTACGGTCATTCTTGAGCCAAACCATTCCTCGCCCGTGGCGGCGATAAATGTCTGGGTGAAGGTTGGGAGCGCGTGCGAAGGCGAGAACGAACGTGGAATCGCGCATTTTCACGAGCATATGCTTTTCAAGGGCACAAGCACGCTTGCTCCGGGCGACCTCGCGCTTGAGGTTGAATCTTCAGGCGGGCGAATAAACGCCCACACTTCTTTTGACCAAACGGTTTATCACATTACCGTGGCGAGCAGATCGCTTAACCGAAGCATAGATTTGCTTGCGGACAGCGTTGCAAATTCAGTTTTTGACCCCGGCGAGATAGAGAAAGAGATTGAAGTTGTGTTAGAGGAAATCCGGCGCGACAAAGATTCTCCCGAAAGTGTAATGAGCAGGCGGCTTTTCGCCTCGGCTTACGAAAAACACCCGTACGGGTATCCCATTCTCGGCACTGCAAAAAGCGTGTCGTCTTTCAAGCGCGGCAAACTTCTGGATTTTTACCGCAAGTGGTATTCGCCGGGCAACATAGTTGTTGTAGTTACGGGCGATTTTGAAAAGCGTGAGGCTCTCGCGAGAGTGAAGAAGGGGTTTGGCGCGCTCAAAGAACGCAAAACCGCTTCGTGCTCCGCGCGCAAGGACTCCGGGCGAAAATCCCCTTCGGTTTCAGTTTTGAAAAAAGAAGTGAACGAGGGCTATTTCGGTCTCGCGTTCAGAATTCCCGGTTTGAGAGAAGAAGACGTTGCCGCGCTTGACGTTATTTCCGAAGCGATGGGAGAGGGTGAGAGTTCGCGTCTGTTCAGGGTTGTGAAAGAGAAAAAAGGACTTGTAAATAATGTTTATTCATACTCTTACACGCCGCGTATGGGCGGAATTTTTGTTGTTGGCGGAACAGTCAAGCCGGAAAATGCCGTTGCCGCTTATGAGGAAATACTGCGGATGTTTTACGGGCTCGCCGATGAGGGGCTCAAAAATTCGGAGATTGAAAAGGCGAAACTCAACATTGAGAGCGCAGGTGTGCGCTCAAAGGAAACAATGCAAGGCAGGGCACACGCGCTGGGCTTTTACGAGGCGATTGCCGGGGATTATCAGTTTGAAAAAACATATATGGATAAAGTTCGCTCGGTTACTTTGGACGACATACGCAGAGTTGCCGCAAAATATTTTACTCCTTTCAATCTTTCGGCGGTCGCCGTTGTTCCCATTGCTTCCGTGCTTGAAGGCAGGCGTTTGAAGCAAAGTATTTTGAGCGTCAAGCCATCATCTTCCGCCCCGGACAAAAATTACAAAACAGGCATCCGTAAACTCAAAAACGGAATCAAGGTCATAATTGAGGAAGACAAATCCGTTCCGCTTTTTGCGGCGCAGTTGCTTTTTCCGGGCGGTTTGAGATTTGAAAACAAAAACTCAAACGGCATCTCAAACTTCACCGTAAATATGCTGACGCGCGGAACGGCGACTCGCTCCGCGGAACAGATAGCGACCGAAATGGAATCCATCGCGGGATACATAGGGGGTTTTTCCGGCAGAGACAGCGCGGGAATTTCAATGGAGGCGCTCAGTTCGGGATTTGATTCCGCGATGGATGTTTTTTCAGATGTGGTGCTCAATCCATCTTTCCCCGAAGATGAGGCGCACAGGGCTAAAAGGGAAATCCTCGCCGCCATTAACAAAAAAAATGACAACCTTGCTTCAATTTGTCTGGACGGGTTTTTCGCCTTGCTGTTCAAAAACGGTTCCTATTCACGGCAGGTTGAGGGAACGCCCGGGCGCGTCAAAAAGTTTTCTCGCAAAGACGCGGCGGATTTTTACGCAAAAGCACTGAACCCCGAAGATATGGTTGTTGTTGTTGTCGGCGATGTTGACGCGCGGAAAGTTATGGCGCGCCTTGAAAAAGATTTTTCTTCGCTTCGCAGGGTGCCTAAACCCCTTGCCTATCATGCCGCGGGCGGCAAGTCTTCGGGTAAACCGGTTGTTAAGGTGAAAAAAATGCCCGGAAAACAGCAGACTCATATCGCGGTTGGTTTTCCGGCTCCAAAAATAGGCGGCGCGGATTACTATCCGTTGCAGGTTCTCAATGCCGTTCTTTCCGGTCAGGGCGGGCGGCTTTTTCTCCGTCTGAGAGATGAGATGAGCCTTGCTTATTCACTTTCATCTTTTTACGGCGCACGTGTGGAGTCGGGTTATTTTGGCGTTTACATCGGTACTACTCCGCAGAAGGAAAAAACCGCCAGAGATGAAATTCTGGCTCAGTTTGACGCGCTTCTGGAAAACGGCGTAACCGAAGATGAAGTGAAAAGGGCGCGGAATAAAATGGTCGGTGATTTTGAAATTGGATTGCAACGTAACTCGGCGCGGGCGTCTATTATGGGTTTTGATGAACTTTACGGCGTCGGTTGGGACGAACATAAAGATTTCGCGCGCAAGGTTTCAGCCGTTACGCCCGAAGATGTTCTGCGCGTGGCGAGGAAATACATCAAACCTGATTCGCGCGTTGTTTCGGTTGTGCGGGGTGAAGGCGGGTGAATTTCCCCGCGTGTATTGGTAGGTTTTCAGACACGGGGCCGCTAGCTCAGTTGGTAGAGCAGTTGACTCTTAATCAAATGGTCAGGGGTTCGAATCCCTTGCGGCCCATCCTCTCCCGCCGGGAGAGGGCAGGGTGAGGGTGAAAAAGCGGAGCGGCATTGCCGCGACACATAATCCGCGAGAGTGGCGGAATTGGCAGACGCGCCAGATTTAGGATCTGGTGGGATTTTTCCCGTGGGGGTTCAAGTCCCTCCTCTCGCATTTTAATTTGGTTTTTTCAAATGCAACACAAACAGATGACTCTTGATGAATTTGCCGGGATTGTGAGAGGCGCCGATGCCCCTGTTGTGCTTCTTGAGGGACGCAGGGAAATTCCTGGTGAATACGTTTCCAAGGCCGGTTGCGGCTTTATTTTATGTTAATTTTTCCGACCCTGAAGCCGGTGGAACCGGGCACACAATCAGAGTTTGCAGGCGCGAGGGTGTTCCGTGCATTTTTCAGGACAGTTGGGGAAATTGGGTATGAGTTGCCGTAATTTTTGAACTTTCCCGCCCCTATGTGTATCCTTCCCTGCTTTCAAGGTGAGGGTGATTTATGAAAGTTAGTGTTGAGGACCGGAGTTCCACAGAGAAAAAGATTGATGTCGTAATTTCCGCTGAAACGGTGCGTCTTGAGCGTGAGGGGATTGTCAGAAAACTCCAGCGCAACGCCAAAGTGGACGGGTTCAGACAGGGAAAAGTTCCCGAAGCGGAAATAGAGAAACTTTTCGCGGGTGAAATCAAAGAGGAACTTGTTTCAAACCTCGTAACAAACAGTTTTCAGGACGCTTTGAAAGAGGTTTCCGCCTCTCCGGTCAGCAGACCCGCCATTACTCCCAATGATCTTGATTTGGAAAAAGAGTTTTCCTATTCGGCGGTTTTTGATGTTCTGCCGGCTTTTGAACTGCCGGTTTACAAGGGATTGGGATTAAAACAGGCGCCGATTTCCGTTTCCGCGCAGGATGTTGAGCAGGCGCTGGAGCAAATAGTTGAGGGCTCGGCGACTGTGGAGCCCGTTAAGGAAAAAAGACCGTGTGCCGCCGAAGATGTTGTTGAAGTGGACTACCGGGGAACCATAGACGGCAAAACCATAGAAGGGCTTGAAAAGAGCGGCGTGAGATTTCTTCTTGGAAAGGGGCGGCTTCTAGAGGATTTTGAAAAAAACATAACCGGTATGTCGGACGGTGAAGAAAAGGAGTTTGAGATTGCCTACCCTGAGGATTTTCAAATAAAAGAGGCGGCGGGCAAATCCGTCAAGTTCACTTTGAAGGTGACACAGGTTTTTGACAGAAAAGTTCCCGCGGTGGACGATGAGTTTGCCAAGAAGTTGGGAAGCGACAATGTTGCCGGACTCAAAAGCAACGTAGAAAAAGATTTGACGGCGCGCCTTGAAGCGATGAGAGACGCGAGTCTTGACGAGCAGATATGCGCCAAACTCGGAGACGTTGCCAAGTTTGATGTTCCCGCGCGTCTTGTCGCGGATGAAAGAGAGCGGCTTGAAGCCGAAATGAAAAGGGATTTTGAAGGTCGCGGCATTGATGTTCCGCCAATCGATGAAAAGGCGTCTGAAAGTTTGAATAAAAGAGCGGGCGAAAATGTGAAACTGTCTCTGATTATAAGCAGAATTGCCGAAGCGGAATCAATTGAAGCGAACGAAAACGATCTCACTGAACGTTTTTCCGCCATTGCCTCGCAGACGGGAGTTTCCAACGAACAGATTAGGGAATATTATGAAAAAAACAGTCTTCTCAACGGACTCAATTCACAGATTGTGAGCGCCAAAGTTATGAAGCTCATGCGCGAAAATGCTGAAATCAAAACCGAAGACCCTCCGAAAACGCCCGAGTCAAATCCCGAAAGTTAGATTGACATCCGTCTTCAAAAAATCATAAAATAAAATCCGAGTGGCTAATAATGTCTAGTTATGTTCCATTTGTGGTGGAGCAGACAGGAAGAGGCGAGCGTTCCTATGACATTTTTTCCCGTCTATTGAGAGACAGGATTATTTTCATAGGTTCGGTCATAGATGACGCGATTGCCAATCTTGTTATTGCTCAGCTTGTGTTTCTTGAGTCGGAGGATCCGGACAAGCCCGTGAATCTGTATATCAATTCTCCGGGCGGCAACGTTACGGCGGGCCTCGCGATTTACGACACGATGCAGTATGTGAAAAACGAAATTTCGACCCTCTGCATTGGACAGGCGGCGAGCATGGCGGCGGTTCTGCTTGCAGGCGGTTCTGCGGGGCGCAGGCAAGCGCTTCCGCACTCACGCATTATGATTCATCAGGTTCTCGGAGGAATTCAGGGGCAGGCGAGCGACATTGAGATACACGCGAAGGAAATTTTGAGAGTGCGGCAGGAACTCAACGGCATTCTGAAAACGCACACCGGGCAAACCCTTGAAAACATTGAAAAAGACACCGACAGGGATTTCTTTATGACCGCGGAAGAAGCGATGAGTTACGGAGTTATAGACTCAATAATAGACAGCAGGGATCAGCTTAAAGAGGTTGGGGAGGCGGCGAAATGAGGCGAGGCGGAAGAGAAGAAGGCCAACTCTGTTCTTTTTGCAGTAAGGGCAAAAACGATGTGTCAAAACTCATCGCGGGTCCTAATGATGTTTATATCTGCAATGAGTGCATAGACCTCTGCAACGACATCATCAAAGAAGAGGAAGAGAAAGAGCGCACCAAAGTCGGCTACTCAAAGCGTAAAGAGTCCGTGGCAACTCTGATGACGCCGTCCGAGATTAAGAGTTTTCTTGATGAGTATGTAATCGGTCAGGATCATGCGAAGAAGGTTCTTTCGGTCGCGGTTCACAACCATTACAGGCGCATAGAGACAATTGAAGCGGGCAGCCGTCTCAAAGCCAAAAACGGAGAAGACTCAGATGTTGAAATACAGAAGAGCAACGTAATGCTTGTCGGTCCCACGGGTTCCGGAAAAACCCTGATTGCCCAGACCTTTGCCAGAATGCTCAAGGTTCCCTTCGCGATTGTTGACGCAACCTGCTACACCGAAGCGGGATACGTCGGCGAGGATGTGGAGAACATGATAGTCAGCCTCCTTCAGGACGCCGACTACGACATTGAGCGGGCGTCAAAGGGAATTATCTACATTGACGAAATAGACAAGTTGGCGCGCAAAAGCGGCGACAGCCCCTCAATAACACGTGATGTGTCAGGCGAAGGCGTGCAGCAGTCGCTTCTGAAAATTATGGAGGGCGCCAAAACAAATGTGCCTCCAAAAGGCGGAAGAAAACATCCGCAGCAGGATTTTGTTCAGGTGGACACAACTAACATTTTGTTCATTTGTGGCGGAGCGTTCTTCGGGCTTGAGGACATAATCAGGAGAAGAAAGGGCAAAAACGCAATCGGCTTCAATGCTGAAATCACCAAAGGAGCTGGCTTGGAAGACGCGTCTTCCATAATCAAGGATGTGCAGATGGAAGACCAGATTCAATACGGCTTGATACCCGAATTTGTCGGAAGAGTTCCCGTTATCGCCACGCTTGATGAATTGGATGAGGAGTCTCTCATTTCCATTCTCACAAAGCCGCGCAATGCCCTTGTGAAGCAATACACAAAACTCATGGGGCTTGAAGGCGTTGATTTGGAGTTTACCGATTCCGCGCTCAGTCTTATCGCGAAAGAGTCAATAAAAAGGAAAACCGGCGCGCGAGGTCTGCGCTCGATTCTTGAATCAATAATGCTGGATATTCTCTACGATGTTCCGTCTGACAAAAATTTGAACCGTTGCGTTGTTACTGAAGAAGTGGTTAGGGGAGAGGGGAAACCGCTTTTTCACTACAACCTTCGCAAAAAAGTGGGGTCGTAGTCATATTACTTTTCCACATCCTGTTTTTTCAGTTAGATTAACAGCCCGTTCATTATGCGGGGCGGTTAGCTCAGTGGGAGAGCGTCTGCCTTACAAGCAGAGGGTCACTGGTTCAAATCCGGTACCGCCCACCATTTCGTCCCCGCAGGATGTGTATAGATAAAGGCGCCGTAGCTCAGCTTGGTTTAGAGCGCTGCCCTGTCAAGGCAGAGGCCGCGGGTTCAAGTCCCGTCGGCGCCGCCACCGCCATGAAAAAACTCTCAGTTCGTTCTCAAATAGAAATTCTCGGAAGCCCCCCGTCTTTTGTCCGTCTTGTGAAACCCTGCGCGGTTGGAGACGGAATTGTTTCGCTGTCCGGAGAAAATAAAAAACTCCATCGGCAGACGTATGACAAAAAACGTCTGGATTATCGCGTCTGCGTATTTGTTCCCGCTTCGGGAGCGGCAAGTAGAATGTTCGCGGACTTGACCGCTCGGGACTCCGGCGCGCTTGAAGAATTCACGCGAAATATCAAAAGATTCGCTTTCTATGAAGATCTTCAAATCGCTTGCGCGCGCTTGCGCCGGAGCGATGTTTCCTCTCTTGCTCCGGACGAAATTGCGGAACTTGTCCTCTCCGCGCAAGGACTTGGATACGAGGGGTTTCCAAAGGGGCTTGTGAAATTTCACAGATACGACGGCGTTTCCACAACGGCTTTTGAGGACTATTCCCAACTCGCGCGCGCCTACGCAGACGAAATTCATTTTACCGTTCCCACAGGTTTTTCCGATGAGGAAAAAAACCGCCTCACACAATCGGGAGACGGGTTCACCGTATCATTCTCCACGCAGGACCCACGAACCGACACGGTCGTTCTTGATTCGGACGGCAATCTTCTTACGGATGAAAACGGCGAAACGGTTTTGCGCCCCGCCGGGCACGGCGCTCTGCTTGAAAATTTCGGAGCAGTTGAAGCGGACGTTGTTTTTATTTCAAACATAGATAACATCGCCCACGCCTCGCGCATGAAAAATCCCGAAAGCGACAGAAAAGCGCTTGCGGGTGTTTTGATTGAAGAGATGGAGAAAACCCCTCAGGACAAGCCGTTTCGCGTTTGCGGAGTCGTAAAAAACACGGGCGAGCCGGGCGGCGCGCCGTTCTGGGTTCGGGACTCTTCGGGCTGCGTCAGCAAAAGGATTGTTGAGTCCGTTGAGGTTAATCATTCGGACTCCGCGCAGGAGAAAGTCTGGTGCTCTGCGACTCATTTTAATCCCGTTGATATGGTCTGTAGCGTCCGTGGCGCGGACGGGCGGAAATTCAATCTTCAAAATTATACGGACGACTCTTTTATGGTTGCCGACAAAACATTTCAGGGGCGTCCAATCAAAGCTCTGGAAATGCCGGGTTTGTGGAACGGCGCAATGGCGGGTTGGGAAACCGTTTTTGTGGAGATTCCCGTTGAAAGTTTTAATCCGGTAAAAAATATTTTTGACTTGTTGAGCGATTGCCATCAGGATTTACAAAGTGAACGAAACTGAACAATCTGAAAATTCGCGCGTTTTTTGCCTGCTCATGGCGGGTGGAGACGGTAAGAGGCTCTGGCCCTCTTCGCGGCGGTTTTACCCCAAACCTCTTTTTAGTCTGCAAGGGCGCGATTCCCTTCTCCGGGGGGCGGTCGGTCTTTTTTCATCGCTTGATTTTCTGTCTGAAATCACTGTGCTTGCGGGTGCGCCACATGAAAAGGCTCTTCGTTCTCATCTTGGTCCGGTTAAAGCGCACATTTCAACCGAGCCGCTTTCAAGAAACACCGCTCCGGCAATCACTCTGGGAGTTATGAGCGTTTTGCGCGAATTTGAAGAAGAAGATGAGGACGCGATTTTTGTGGTTTCCCCGTCCGATCATTTAATCGGCAACAAAAAACAGTTGTCTCACGCTTTGAAAACCGCGATTGCCGCGGCGGAAAAAGGGCTGATAATCACAATCGGCGCCACGCCGACCCGGCCCGAAACAGGATACGGCTATATTGAAAAGGGCGTGGACACGGACGATGGTTCGGGAAAGGTTTTCAAGATAAAGCAGTTTGTTGAAAAGCCCAACTTACAGACCGCACGCAAGTATGTGAAGGACTCTTTTTTGTGGAACTGCGGAATCTTTGTTTTCAAAGGGCGGGTTATGATGGAGGAGATGAAAAAACACGCTCCGAAGGTTTTTTCATCGGTGCGCAAAGCGCTTTCAAAAGAGAACTCTTTTGGCGTTACGGATGCGGAGAGTTACGCGCGGTCTCCCAACATATCAATAGATTGTGCCGTCATGGAAAAGACTGATTTGGGAGCGGTTATTCCGGCAAGTTTCGGATGGAATGACGTTGGTTCGTGGGAGTCCGTCTACAACCTTTCGGAAAAGGACTCAAGCGGCAACGCTTTGAGCGGGGATGTTGTGATTCAGGAGTCCGAAAACTGTCTTGTTCGCGGCGACGGGCGGCTGGTTGTTGTTCACGGACTGAAGGATGTCGCAATTGTCTCAGAGCAGGACGCTTTGTTTGTTTCCGACATAAAAAGCAGCGGGGAAATCAAATCCGTTGTTGACACGCTAATCAGCGAAAAAAGACCCGAAGCTCTGCGCCCTTTTTCTTCCAGACACGGTTGGGGTTCTGAAGAAACAATTGAAAAGGGATGCGGTTTTTCGGTTAAGAGCGTTACTGTTGAGAAAAAAATGGAGTATGAGCCGGACCCCCCGGCCGGCCGTCTGATTGTTCTTGAAGGCGAAGCGACAGCAACGCTCGCGAACAAGAGCGTAGTTTTGTCGGAAGGGGATTTGCTTGAAATTCCCGAAGACGTTCCTTTGCGTGTCAAAAACGGCGGGAAATCCGTACTTCGCCTGCTTGAGATCTCTTTTGGGACGAATGAGTAGTTTCTGTTAGAATAACTTTCCAACCGGAGAGGTGGCCGAGCGGTTGAAGGCGCTCGCCTGCTAAGCGAGTATACCTCACAAGGGTATCGAGGGTTCGAATCCCTCCCTCTCCGCGGATATTCATTTTCAAATTCAAAGATTACTCATATGAAATTCGGAGTGGTGCGGCTTTTGCCATTTTCAATTTAGTATTTATATTCAGAAACGGGGGTTTCTTTCAATGAGCAAATCAAACTACATGTTTCTTAGCAAACTGTTTTTCTTCGGCGGGATTGTCTCAATTGTTCTTTCTCTGAGCGCATGGTTCTTTCAGGGTGGAATGAGCGGAGAGATTGAGGTTAGAGCGTCTGCGGAGCGTCTCGGTATCTTTGTGGGGCTCTGGGCTCCCACTATGCTTGCGCTTTCAACCTGTCTGCGCCATATGGGCAGAGACAAATCCTGAAACGCGGATGTTCAAATCCGTTCACAACAAGGTATGGGCTTTTGATGTTGAGTGGGTTCCTGACCCGCTTGCCGGACGGCTTGTTTATGACCTGCCGGAGGATATGCCGGACGCCGAGGTTATGGGCGAGATGTGGAAAAGAGGAGGGGCGACCGATGAAAACCCCAGACCTTTTTTAAAAACCATTCTGTGCAAAGTTGTTTCCCTCTCAATGGTTTCAAGAAAAAAAGAAGGAGAGGATGTTACGGTTCATCTCCATTCGCTTCCGCAAATTGGCGAGACTGCGGAAGACAAAAAGAGCGAAAACCGTATAATCCGCGATTTTCTTGAATCTGTCGGCAAACACAAACCTCAAGTGGTTGGCTACAACTCGGTGCGTGCGGACCTGAGAATTCTTGTGCAGAGAGCCGTTACAAACGGGCTTTCCATTCCGTCTTTCGCGAAAAGACCGGACAAACCGTGGGAAGGCGCGGACTATTTTTCCGGTTTCAGCGAATGGAACGTGGATATGATGAACATAGTGGGCGGCAACAAATCAACGCCTTCACTCAATGAGCTCGCGCGGCTTTCGGGTATTCCGGGCAAGATGGGTGTTGACGGCAACGAAGTCGCTCCGATGTGGCTTGAAGGACGGATTGACGACATAGTCAGATACAACGAGTTTGACGCTCTGACGACCTATCTTTTGTGGCTACGTTTCGCGCACTTCGGAGGATTCTTTAACGCTGACCAATACGCGCGTGAGCAGGAACTTGTTATGGAAATGATTGAAATCCAAGCCGCTTCAGGATGCAATCATCTGAACAATTACATCAAAGAGTGGAACAGACTTAAAAGCGCGGTTTCATAACGGGGGTTCAGGAGAGCGCGTCTTTGAGCAGTTTGTAATCAATGCTGTCTATGAGTGCTTTCCAACTTGCTTCAACCACATTTTCCGAGACGCCCACCGTATTCCAGACGGTTGTGCCGTCTCCCGATTCAACAAGAACCCGCACCACCGAGTCTGTGCCCTTGATGGACGACACTACGCGCACTTTGTAGTCTTTGAGCGTCATTTCCCGAATCGTGGGAAAAAACCTTTCAAGCGCCTCCCGCAACGCTTTGTCAAGCGCGTTCACGGGTCCGTTTCCGAGCGCTTTCACTTTTTCAAATTTCTCATCAACCTTGACTGAAACTTCCGCGGACGATATGGGCTTGCCGTCTCTGCCCTCACGCTCAACGGCGGTTTTGATGTTTTCCACAAAGAAAAGTTTTTTATACAAGCCCAGATGTTTTCTCACAAGAAGTTCAAATGACGCTCCGGCCCTTTCAAATTCGTATCCCTTGTTTTCCAACTCTTTGAGATTTTGCAGGATTTCCACAACCCGTTTGTCGTTTGAATCTATCTCCACTCCGAACTCCGCCGCTTTTGAAATGATGTTTGCTCTGCCCGAAAGGTCTGAAACCAGTACTCTTCTGCGGTTTCCCACAAGAGAGGGATCTATGTGTTCGTATGTTTCGGGGTTTTTGCGAACCGCGCTCGCGTGAAGCCCTCCTTTGTGCGCGAAAGCGCTTGCGCCGACAAACGCTTTTTTCTTCAGAGGGTTGAGGTTGGCGAGTTCGTTGATGAAATGAGCGGTCTCATAAAGTTTTTCCACTTTACCGTTTGTGATGCAGTCCATTCCAAGTTTGAAGCAGATGTTCGGTATGATTGAACAGAGGTTGGCGTTTCCGCACCTCTCGCCGTAGCCGTTCATTGTTCCTTGCACATGGCGAACTCCGTTTTTGATGGCGTACAGTGTATTGGCAACTCCATTTTCGGTGTCGTTGTGGAAGTGGATTCCCAGAGGCGGGTCTCCGCCGAGCAGTTTTTTCGTTTCCAACACGGTTTGCTCAACCTCCCACGGCATTGAGCCGCCGTTTGTGTCGCACATCACAACGGCATCGGCGCCGGCATCAATCGCCGCACGCGCGGCGGCAATTGCGTAATCCGGGTTTGCCTTGAAACCGTCAAAAAAATGCTCCGCGTCAAAAAACACTGTTTCCATTCTCTCTTTAAGATATTCCACGGTGTCGCTTATCATCGCGAGGTTCTCGTCTTCGGTGGTTTCCAGGACAGTTTCAACCTGAAAATCCCAACTTTTGCCCACAATCGCCGCAACTGAAACGCCGGTTTGAAGAAGCGACTGAATGTTGGCGTCCCCTTCGCACGAAACTCCGGCGCGGCGGGTGCTTGAAAAAGCGCTTACTTTCGCGTTTGCCGTGTTCAGTTTGAGGGCGCGCTCAAAATACTCCCTGTCGCGGTCGTTTGAGCCGGGCCAGCCGCCTTCTATGTAATTGACGCCGAGGTCGGCGAGTTTCTCCGTGATTTGGAGTTTTCCCTCAACCGAAAACGATATGTCTTCGCCTTGAGTGCCGTCCCTCAGTGTTACATCGTATATTTCAACGGTTTCGCTCATTTTTTCTTTCCGCTTTTCTTTTTTCCGCCGAAAAATTCGTCATGAAGCGCGCGCACGGCGCGTGCGGTTTCTCTCTCCTGCACTATGCACGAGATTTTTATTTCCGAAGTGCTTATCATCATTATGTTGATTTTCTCACGCGCGAGCGTTTTGAACATTCTGGAAGCCACTCCCGAATGAGACCTCATTCCGATGCCGATGAGTGAGATTTTCGCTATGTTGTCTTCGGATTCCACCTGCCTTGCGCCGATTTCCTTTGACAGTTTGCGAGTCGCTTTTGAGGCTCTTTTGAATTCCACGCGCGGAACCGTGAAGGTAACGTCGTTGACTCCGTCATGACTGATGTTTTGAACAATCATGTCCACCGATATGTCTTCGCTCGCAAGAACCGAGAAGATTTTCGCGGCGATTCCCGGCTGATCGGGAACATCCGCGATTGTAAGTTTCGCCTGATTTTTGTCCGAACTCACACCTGAGATTATCGCCTCTTCCATTGACTCCATCGAACTTTCCTCCATAACCAGCGTCCCTTCTTTTTCCGGCGTGTTCATGGGACGCACATGAAGGGGAATTGAGAATTTGCTTGCGTGCTCAACCGCTCTTGCCTGAAGAACTTTTGAGCCGGCGCTCGCCATTTCGAGCATCTCTTCGTAGCAGATTTTATCCAGCTTTCGCGCATCTTTGCACACCAGAGGGTCTGCGGAGAAGATTCCGGCAACATCCTTGTAGAGTTCGCAGGAATCTGCGTCGAGAACGGATGCGACCGCGACCGCGGTCAAATCCGAGCCTCCTCTGCCCAGAGTTGTAACGTTTCCATCATCGTCAACGCCCTGAAATCCGGCGATTACAACAACCATTCCCGAATCAAGCGCTTCTCTGATTTTTCTGTCGTCAATGGTTTTTATCTTCGCGCCGCTGAACACATTGTTAGTTGTAACACGAACCTGATGTCCCTGGAAAGAAACCGCTTCATGCCCGAGTGACTTTATTTTCATGCACAAAAGCCCCGAAGAAACCTGCTCTCCGCTTGAGATAATGACATCAAGTTCGCGCCGGTCTGGCGGGTCCATAATTTTGCGTGCAAGGTTTGTGAGCCGGTCGGTCTCGCCCGCCATCGCGGACACAACCGCCACAATACGGTTGCCCTGTTTTGCGCGCTTGATAATGTTTTCCGCGACCTTTCCTATGGAGCCGATGTTGGAAACGCTTGCTCCGCCGTATTTTTGAACCACGAGACTCATTGTTCTACCCATTTGTTAAAGGGCTTATTATAACAGTGTCCGGCGTGATTAGAGGAGATTTCCCGATGTATGAAAGCCATTCGGAAAGCGGCGGTTCCCCCGTTTTCCACAAAAGTATGTAAAGTAGTCAGGTATTCATCCACCGGGAGGAAATCTTTATGAGTTCTTATATTCTCGTTCACGGAGCTTGGCACGGCAGTTGGTGTTGGAACAAATTGACACCTCTGCTTGAAGTGGCGGAGCACAGTGTGGAAGCGCGTGATTTGCCCGGTCATGGAAAAGATACGACGCCACCCGAAGATGCCACTCTGGAAGCTTATGTCAACAGCGTCTGCGACCAACTTGACCGGGCGAAAGAACCGGTGGTTCTGGTCGGGCACAGCATGGCGGGCTGTATTATAAGTCAGGTGGCGGAAAGGCGTCCGGACAAAATACGGACTCTTGTTTACGTGGCGGCGGTTCTGTTGCAAAACGGTCAAAGTTTGCATGATGTCATAAGCAAAGACGAAGAGTCGCTTGTTCCTCCCAACCTTGTTGTTTCCGAAGACGAAAAAACCGTTCTCCTCAAAGATGACATGATAAAGCCCGCGCTTTACGCGCAGTGTTCGGACGAAGATGTCGCTCAAGCGAAATTGCTTCTCACAAAACAGGCGCTGGCTCCTCTGGTCACGCCGGTTGAAATAAGCGACGGGAATTTTGGCAGTGTCAAACGCGCCTATGTTGAATGTTCAAAAGATCGCACTTTCAGTATCAAAAGTCAGCGTATGATGCAAAGCGCGTTGCCTTGCGACCCCGTGTTCACGATAGACACGGACCACTCGCCGGCAATGTCCGCAGTTGAGGAACTGTCACGGCATTTGCTGTCGCTTGCCTGATTAGGGCTGTTTCCGCGTGGAGATTTTAATCTCGCGTCCGTTTGTGTTTTTTTCTGAAAGCGCGATTTCAATTTTGACCGTGTCCCGCGCAAACCCCGGTGGCAGATTTTCCGCCCATTCAACCACGGTTACACCTTCCCCGGCGAAGATGTCCGCAAAACCGAGTCCGGCAAATTCATCGGGCGCGGGATTTCTGTAAAGGTCAAAATGGAAAAGCGGCATATTCGGGAGGCGCGTTTCATAGCGGTTCATAATTACAAAAGTCGGGCTTGCGACAATTTCTTCCACGCCAAGCCCACGCGCTATTCCCCTTGCGATAACAGTTTTTCCCGCTCCGAGTCCGCCGTAGAGCAGAACCGCGTCTCCTACGTTTAAATCCGCCGCGATTTTGCGTCCGAGGTTTTCGGTTTCCTCCTCGTTGGACGTGATAACTTTCGTTTCTCCTTTCAAAACCGCAAAAACCTCAAATGACCGTGAAAAACTGTCCGTCCGCTTTTGCGATTGCGGCGAAAGCCGCGGACAAAACTCCGGACACCGCGCCCGCTCTGACCGCCACTCCGCCGGACTGTCGCGCCGCAATGTCTCCTGCGAGCCCATGCGCGAAAACTCCAAGAATACAAGCGTCCCGCGCGCAGTACCCTTGAGCGAGAAGTCCGCCGATAATCCCGGCAAGAACGTCACCCATTCCGCCAGAAGCCATTGCGGGATTGCCCGTAGGGTTTATAAAAACAGCGCCTTGCGGGCAAGCCGTTACGGTTCGTGCGCCCTTTAGAACTACAAAGCAGCCGGTTCGCGCCGCCAATTCGCGCGCGGAGCCAATTCTGTCCGCCTGTATGTCCGAGGTGGTTTTTCCGCAGAGCCGCGCCATCTCGGCGGGGTGGGGCGTCAACACGGTTTCGCCCCGGATTTTGTCAAAGATGCCGGGATTTTCAGCCGCTATATTCAAGCCGTCAGCGTCTATGACGATTGGGCAGGAAGCCGCCGCCACAATTTCGGACAGAAAAAACGCGGTCTGCTCAGATGTTGAGATTCCCGGACCGGTTACAAGAGCGCTTTTGCCCGACAGTATTTCCTTCGCTTTTTGCACGGACGGCTCTCCGAAACATCCGTCCGATTCCTTAATCGGCTCGCTCATTGCCTCAACAACTTTCTGTTCGGCGGACGCGTGGACGCTTTTCGGAACTCCGAGAGTTACAAGCCCCGAGCCCGCGTTGACCGCCGCTTCGGTCGCGAGAACCGCCGCGCCGGATTTCCCCACGCCTCCCGCGAGAACAAGCGTGTGTCCGTATGTGCCCTTGTGGGAGTCGTCCGCTCGCGGATGCAACAGTCCGGCGCAGGTCTGGTAAGTGGTAATTTCGCAGGCGATTCTCTCTTCCAAACGGGGAGGGGTTGTAATTCCCGCGACAAAAATCTCGCCCGCGTGCTCAACCCCCGGGTGAATGGATATGCCCACTTTTGGAACCACGAAGGTTACGGTCGCGTCCGCTTTGACGGCTTTGCCAAGAACGGCTCCGGTGTTTGAGTCTATGCCGGACGGAACATCCACCGAAAGACACGGGCATTTTGAAGCGTTGATGAAATCTATCAATCCGGCATCCGCCGCGCGAACTTCGGATTCAAGTCCCGTGCCGAGCAGAGCGTCAATTATGAGGTCGCATCCGACAATCTTTTTCTCCAGTGTTTTTTTCGGGTCTTTTCCAATTTCAACGATTGGAATTCCGCTTTTTTCCGCGGACTTCAGGTTTTCAAGGGGTTGTTTTGAGTATTCGGCTGTTTTTTTTGAAGTGTAAACGGTAACTTTCTTTCCCTTGGCCGCCAGATGCCGCGCGGCGACAAAGCCGTCTCCGCCGTTGTTGCCGCCTCCGCAGACAACGGCTATTTTCCGGGCTTCGGGAAATTTTCTTTCCGCCGCCAGACAAACGGCGCGCCCGGCGTTTTCCATAAGCACGTTTACGGAAATCCCGTGCTCATCAACCGACGCTCTGTCTATCTCGCGTATTTCCTCTCTTGTAGCGGCTTTCATTAGCCAGATTGTAACAGGCGCGCGAGATTGCCCGCAAGGAGTTATTGATTGAAACGGCTCCGCTCGTATGATATTCTGCAACAATGCTTTCGATTAGAGAAGGTGCGGCCGGTATAGCGAAATACGCTTACTCCAGAGCTTCCGGAAGACCCATACTTGCGAATCTTGAAGTTACAAAACTTTGTAACGCGACCTGCGATTTTTGTGATTACTGGCAGACGCGCCACGAAGTCCGCCTTGACGACTACCGACCCGTGATGCGGAAAATCAACCCGCTTGTTACGGTTGTAACCGGCGGCGAGCCAATGCTCAGGAAAGACCTCCCGGACATTTTCAGCCAAATCAAAGAGACTTCCATTTACATTTTCACCTCAATGGTTACCAAAGGCGACCTGCTTGACATCGGCAAGGCGCGCGAACTTTTTGACGCCGGAATGGATCAGATAGCCATTTCGCTTGATTTTCCGGGTGAGATGCACGACCAATACAGGGGAATCAAAGGGCTTTGGAATCACATTTCCGAACTTATGCCTCAAATGGCGGAGGAGTTTCCGGACAAAAGCATCATAGTGAACACCGTGATAATGGACGACAATCTGGACGAGGTTTTGAACATTGCGGACAAGGCGAGAGAGTGGGGCATAGGCATATCTTTCAGTTCGTATTCCGTTATGAAAACAAACAACGAATCACATTTGATTGACTCCAAACACGCTGGGCGCGTGAGAACGCTTATTGATGAAATTATTGAAAGAAGGCGCAAGTGGAAGGGGACTATTCTTTCGAGCGAATATTACTTGAATCAAATCCCCTCATATTTTGAGCGCGGTGGCGTGCCGGATTGCACGGCGGGAATTGAGCATCTGCAAATCACTCCGAGCGGCCACATAAAACGGTGCAGTGAAATGCCCGTTGTGGCGCACTGGTCTGAATATGAACCGGGAATGTTTCAGCCCACAAAATGCGAAGCGTGCTGGTTCAGTTGCCGCGGCGAAACGCAAGCCCCGCAAACAATGAGACGCGCCCTTGAATACATGGGCGTTTGGATTTAATTTCCGGCACTTCCTTAATCAGATTTCCGTCCCCGTTGCTCATTGTTTCCTTTTTAAACTCCACACAGTTCCCTCAGCACCGTCTTCAAGAACAACGCCTTTTTCCGCTAGTGTGTTTCGGATTTCGTCCGCTTTGCTCCAGTCTTTTTCCTTTCTCGCGGCTTCTCTTTCCGCTATAAGTCCGGTGATTTCGTCTTCGGATATTTCCGCGTCCATCGCGCCTTTCTTATACTCGTCGGGGTCGCCGGCAAGTATTCTCACGACACCCGCGAATTCCTCTATCGCGCCAAGCGCGGACGCAATCGCGCCCGAACCGGCGGGGTTTGAATCAAGCGAGCGGTTGATTTCCCTTATGAGGTCAAACAGATGACCTGTTGCTTCGGCGGAGTTAAAATCATCAAGCATCGCGCCGAAACTTTTTTCTTTGAATTTTTTTACAGACTCGGCAAGTTTGCCGTCATCGTCGCCGTCATTGCCCGCCGCTTTTGCCCGTCCGATTGTTTTGTAAAGCCGTCCCAGAGACGCTTCGGCCTCATCAAGGGCTTTTTCTGAAAAATCCGCCGGATTGCGGTAGTGGTGAAGCAGGAAGAAAAGGCGAATCGCTTCGGGAGACCATCTTTCAAGCGCCTGTTTGACCGTGAGAAAATTATCAAGCGATTTGCTCATTTTTTCTCTGTTTATCTGAATCAGCCCGTTGTGCATCCAGTATTTAGCGAATCCGCCGCCTGCGGCTTCGGACTGCGCAATTTCGTTCTCGTGGTGCGGAAAAATCAAATCTTTCCCGCCGCCGTGTATGTCAAAATCCATTCCAAGATATTCCATGCTCATCGCGCTGCACTCTATGTGCCAGCCGGGCCGTCCTTTCCCCCACGGGCTGTTCCAACTCGGTTCGCCGGGCTTTGCCGCCTTCCAGAGCGCGAAGTCAAGCGCGTCTTCCTTTTTTTCGTTCAGGTCTATGCGCACCGCTTCAAGCATTGAGTCAAGAGTCCTGCGCGACAGTTTGCCGTATTCGTTGAACTTTCTAACCGAAAAGAAAACATCTCCGTCCGATTCGTATCCGATTCCGCTTTCAATAATTTTCCCGACAAGCGCGACGATTTGCGCCATGTGGGTGGTAACCCTCGGCTCAACATCGGGCGTGCGGACGCCGAGCGCTTCCATATCCTCGCTGTAATCTTTAATATAAGTTTCGGTGATTTCCTCGCATGTTTTGCCTGTTTCATTGGCGCGGTTGATGATTTTGTCGTCAACATCGGTGTAGTTTCTCACAAAAGTAACTTCATAACCCGTATGGATGAGAAACCGCCTTATGACATCAAAAGAAACCGCCGAACGCGCGTGCCCGAGATGGGCTGAGTCATACACTGTGGGCCCGCAAACATATATGCCGACCTTGCCGGGGTTTTTCGGCACAAAGGTTTCTTTCATCCGCGAAACCGTGTTGTAAAGTTTGATTTCAGGAAGTTTGCTCATAACCGCACATCGGTGATTTTGAAGTTGAGTTTTGCTTGTCCGTTTTGAATGTAAGGCACGTAATTAAGTAGGTTAGGGTCTGAGAAAGAAACATAAAAAGACATTCCGGGCGTAATTGGTCCACCAGAGTTTGCTCTTAACACAAGCGGGTCATATCCCGCAAGTGCGGCGCAACCCTCTTTTTTCAAATTCTTTGCGTCTGCAAGAGTGGCAGCGAGCAGATATGAATGCATCTCAAAAGCGTGATTTGCCGTTACATGGCCGATTTCGTGTCCGATGACTGCGGCGGCTTCGTCATCATTGCAGAACTCCATAAAGCCGAGATTGGCGAACACAAAAGTGCCGCCGGTGACAAAAGCATTGAAACTTTTTTCTGGCAATAGGACAACTGTCCATTTCTCATCGCGAAGGTGGCTGACTTTGTGAACACGCTCAAAGATTTTTTTCAAACGGAGGTATTGGGAACGGCTGACCCTTTCGTTGATATTGCTACCGTATTTTTTGATAGTGGAAAGAGCGGCTGAATCTGCCTGCTTTATTTGCGCCTTCCTGTCTTGAAGACTGAGGGAACGAAGCCCCGTAATCTTGTCCTTTTCCGTTACACTCTCGGTTACAGAATGGAGAAATTTGTCAATTTCGCCAAAAATGCCAGCGTGTGTTACGGGCGTGATGGCAAGCGTGACCGCAATGATTACGGCGGCTGTTCTCATATCAAATCTTCACCGCCGTCAACGCCGATAACATTGCCCGTTACCCAGTCCGCTCCGCTTTGCGCGAGAAGGGCTATTGTTTTGGCAACATCCTCGGTTGTGGTCAGCCGCCCGGACGGATTGACCCGCATGGCGTTTTCAACAAGTGCTTCGTTTCCGGGGATTTTTCTGAGCGCGGGCGTGTCTGTTACACCGGCTCTTATTGAGTTTGCGGTGATTTTTTTCGGCGCGAGTTCAACGGCAAGTTGGCGAATGTGGTGTTCAAGCGCCGCTTTTGCCGCCGAAACGGCTCCGTATGTGGGCCATACCCTGTGGCTTCCCGAACTTGTCATCGCGAAAATTCTGCCGCCTTCGCCCATGAGTTTTCGCGTTACAACGTCCTGCGACCAGTAAACAAGGCTGTGCGCCATCACATCAAGCGTCATATCCATGTTCTTGTTTGTGAGCATTTCCTCCGGCTTGTCCGAAACGTAGTGTTTGAGGGTTCCAAACGCGAGCGAGTGCAGAAGAACCTTTACCGGACTTTCCGCGCCGGCCGGCCCTGCCAGAGAATCCAGAACCTCCGCGCGCTTTTCCGGGTCTGCCGCATTGACGTTGAAAAACAGCGCTTTTGCTCCTTCGGATTCAATAGCGCTTTTAATCTTTTCCACGTTTCCCAATCCGGCTTTTCTGTCCAGATGGACTCCGCAGATATTCATTCCGTTTTTCGCGAGCTCAACCGCCGCCGCTTGTCCGAAACCGCTTGACGCGCCTAAGATGATAGCCCATTTCTTTTGAGTGTCTTTTGCCATGTGAACCGCCTTGAATGAAATTTGATGGGGCGTGTAAACCCGACCTTTCTATCAATATATATTCACAGTAATAGAGGGGAAATTCAAATTATGTGGTTTCTTAAACTTTGTTGACAAAACTCCGTGTCTATCTGTAGAATGAGTGGGAGTTCAGTAGGAGGGAATATTATAATGAAAAAGTCTTTATTTTTCGCGCTTGTTGTGGCGCTTGCCTTGTCTTTTAGCCCGAGTGCCAAAGCAGATGTTATGGATGAAGGTGCTATGGATGAAAATGGTAGCATGATGTCCACGTATATGTCGGACGGCAACAAAGAATTTGTTCTTAAGAGCGGCTACTACTACCAGAAGGCACGTATGGCCGGACCCGATGCTGAGGAGCACGGGATGTCCATGGGTTTTGAATTGTCGCGCTTTATTGGCGGCAACAGTGTTTTCGGTTTGAATTTTCTTTCAAGTTTAAGGTTTGAGCCGGACCTCATGATTGGTTTTGCTGATGTGGCGGACCACACTCTCAATCATTTCTCTGCGCCAGTTTTTGTGCAGTTTGATTTCCCTATGGAGACGAACCCGGTGGAATTGTCGGCCGGAGTGGGAACGGGTCTGTTTATTTACGATCTCGGAGACCAGATTTCCAGAGAAGATTTCATGCCGGTGATTGGCAAATTTGCCGTTGACTATGTTAAACGCGACGGCTTGAAAATGGGTGTGGCGGCAAAGGGGCATTACGTTATTAACCGCGCCACAGGTCCCGTCAGCAAATTGTGGGGACTGTCTGGGGTTGCCAGAATTTCCTTTGTGTTCTGATAAGCAAGTCGATTTCTGATATTGAAAAAGCGCCGGATTTTTATCCGGTGCTTTTTTTTTATAGCGGCAGTATTGACAAGGCAATGGTGCTTCGTTACTGTAACCACCCCGCGACACATTGTGTCGTAAGTTCTTTGAAAACTGAATAGCACGCAGACAGCGGACAAACGCAGAGTCGTTTCCAGACGATTACAATTTTTAGGAAGAGTTTGATTCTGGCTCAGAGCGAACGCTGGCGGCACGCTTTACACATGCAAGTCGAGCGAGAAAGCGACTTCGGTCGCAAGTACAGCGGCGGACGGGTGAGTACAACGTGGATAACCTGCCTTAAGGTTCGGAACAACCTTGGGAAACCAAGGCTAATGCCGGATATGACCACGATGTCTTCGGACAATGGGGTAAAAGATGGCCTTTTTGGTTGTCGCCTTTTGAGGGGTCCACGTCCTATCAGGTTGTTGGTGGGGTAAAGGCCTACCAAGCCAAAGACGGGTAGCCGGCCTTAGCGGGTGATCGGCCACACGGGGACTGAGACACGGCCCCGACTCCTACGGGAGGCAGCAGTGGGGAATATTGGGCAATGGGCGAAAGCCTGACCCAGCGATGCCGCGTGAGGGAAGAAGGCCTTCGGGTTGTAAACCTATGTCAAGAGGGAAGAAGGGTCTGTAAATTAACCTTACAGGCTTGACTGTACCTCCAGAGGAAGCCCCGGCTAACTCCGTGCCAGCAGCCGCGGTAATACGGAGGGGGCAAGCGTTGCTCGGAATTACTGGGCGTAAAGAGTTCGTAGGTGGTCTTGCAAGTTGGATGTGAAAGCCCGGGGCTTAACCCCGGAATTGCATCCAAAACTGCTTGACTTGAGTCCAAGAGAGGTTGGCGGAATTCCCGGTGTAGCGGTGAAATGCGTAGATATCGGGAGGAACACCAGTTAGCGAAGGCAGCCAACTGGCTTGGTACTGACACTGAGGAACGAAAGCGTGGGGAGCGAACCGGATTAGATACCCGGGTAGTCCACGCCCTAAACGATGGATGCTAGATGAAGGGGATTTTCTTCTTTGTCGTAGTTAACGCGTTAAGCATCCCGCCTGGGGAGTACGGTCGCAAGGCTGAAACTCAAAGAAATTGGCGGGGGTCCGCACAAGCGGTGGAGCATGTGGTTTAATTCGATGATAAGCGAAGAACCTTACCAAGGCTTGACATGCTATCTTATGCTGGTGTGAAAACATCAGTTACGTCGGGCTTGCCTGACGAATTTAGCACAGGTGCTGCATGGCTGTCGTCAGCTCGTGCCGTGAGGTGTCCGGTTAAGTCCGGTAACGAGCGCAACCCCTATCTTTAGTTGCCAGCGCTTCGGGCGGGGACTCTAAAGAGACTGTCGGCGACAAGTCGGAGGAAGGCGGGGATGACGTCAAGTCAGCATGGCCCTTACGCCTTGGGCTACACACATGCTACAATGGCCGATACAACAGGTCGCGAACCCGTGAGGGGGAGCCAATCCTATAAAGTCGGTCTCAGTTCGGATTGCAGGTTGAAACTCACCTGCATGAAGTTGGAATCGCTAGTAATCGCAGATCAGCAATGCTGCGGTGAATACGTTCCCGGACCTTGCACACACCGCCCGTCACACCACGAAAGTTGGTTCTACCCGAAGTAGCCGCGCTTAACCTTCGGGAGGCAAGTTCCTAAGGTAGGGCCAGTAATTGGGGTGAAGTCGTAACAAGGTAGCCGTAGGGGAACCTGCGGCTGGATCACCTCCTTACTCACGGAGTAAATTTTTACTCACAAAGAGTAAACAATAACAAAACAAACCCAATCGTTTGAACGAAACGGTTTTGTAGTCTGTCTGTCGGCGTGCTTTTCAGTTTTGAAAGGATTTTGGTCTTTTTGAAAACTAATAATGGGTAGTTCTAAACTTAACTTTTTAACAAATATTCCTGTTGACAATATTAATTCTCTTGAATTTCAAGAGCCTAATCACAAGATTTATCTCTCCGAAAGTGTCTATTCCGAGAATGACATCGAGAAAAGGAAAAGACTTGGGCTACGTTTATTCCATCTCATGGCTCATGGGAAGACAAACGCAAACTTTTCTCTTTTCTCAAGATACTCTTCAACTTTTTGCAGGGATATTTTTCCGCTTCAATCAGGTTCCTCTCATCATCTCCAAGCGGCGACAATCCGGTTGCTCCCGCTATGATTGTGTAAATTGGCTGTCTCACCCCGTCATTATATCGCTTTGTATATATAATCCCCCTTCGTGAGCAATTTCGTCACCATAGACGTTGAAACAGCCAACCGTAGCCGTGGAAGCATCTGCCAACTTGGCGTTGTTGAGGTTCGCGGCGGCGTTTTTGCGAATGAATGGTCAACACTTGTAAATCCCGAAGAACATTTTGAAGAGTTCAATACCGGAATTCACGGCATTGATCCCGAAGATGTGGAAGGCGCGCCAACATTTGCGGACATTTCCGCCACTCTGCGCTCCAAACTTCAAAACCAAATTGTAATCAGCCACACATTTTTTGATTTGGATGCCATCAGAGAAGCAAAAAGCAAATACCAAATCGCGCCGATTGGATTTTCAAAGTAGCTGGACAGCAGAAGTTTCGCATACAAGGCGTTTAACTTACAAAACGGCGCGGCTCTCAAAACTCTATGCAATGAACTCGGCATTTCTTTCAATCACCACGAAGCGCTTTCAGACGCAAAGGCATGCGCGCAAGTGGTTCTCAAAGCGTGTGAACGCGGCGGTTTTTCCGTTGGCGATTTTGCGTAATTTCCTTCCTTAAATAAACCTGTCTGTTTGCAAGAAATTTTTTATAGAATGACTTTTTGCAATGATTCAAAAAAGCACAACCTGTTTCCGTTCAGACGGTGAGCCGCTTACCGAATACGGTTCCCGTGGCGAAGCGCAAGAGGGCGCGGATTACGCAAGGGCGGAGTTTGGCAATGAAAATTTAGTTCCGTATTCCTGTGAAACCTGCGGTTATTTTCATATTGGTCCGAAAGACCGCGCGCCGAACAGAACTTGCCCGAACTGCACGGGTGCGGAAGGCGAAAACAAGGACGTTTACGAGGCAGAAATAGACGCGATGCGTATGGTCAAAATGAAACGGAAAAGAGGAGTGGTGTTGAGCACTTACGAGTGTCCGGTCGGCAATGGATGGCATTTGACGAAGAGGTGAAAGTCCGCATTGCCTTATTTTGACACTCCAACCGATTGTTTATACACTTTCCGCTTTGCCGGGGGCCCATAGCTCAGCCTGGTTAGAGCGCACCCCTGATAAGGGTGAGGTCGATGGTTCAAATCCATCTGGGCCCATGAAATAGATTTTGGTTTGGGGTTTAATAAATTGTGCTGAATGAGGAGAGTTTGTGTCGTGCTTGGACGGGAAGTTAAAGCAAATATGTTTGCTTTAACTTCCGAGCCTTCATACATTTCGTAAGCAAGGGGCCGTAGCTCAGCTGGGAGAGCGCATCAATGGCATTGATGAGGTCGGCGGTTCGAACCCGCTCGGCTCCACGCATACGAGATAGTGAGGGGCAGCAAGCAAAAAGTGAATATGTTCACTCAAATGACCCCTGCGGGGTCGGTTTTTAGGGGGCCGTAGCTCAGTTGGGAGAGCGCCGGCTTTGCAAGCCGGAGGTCGGCGGTTCGAACCCGCTCGGCTCCACGCATACGAGATAGTGAGGGGCAGCAAGCAAAAAGTGAATATGTTCACTCAAATGACCCCTGCGGGGTCGGTTTTTAGGGGGCCGTAGCTCAGTTGGGAGAGCGCCGGCTTTGCAAGCCGGAGGTCGGCGGTTCGAACCCGCTCGGCTCCACCACCACCCTTTTTCCGTTTTTCCATTTTGTGACAACCATTTTGTGTCCGGTCTGTTTTCCGGCCGCATCCATTTTGAACCTTCCGTAGAAGGTCGTAAAGTCCAGTTTTCGCGCGGTTTCGCGCAAGATTTTGTCGTCTGTGCTTTTGCTTTCAAGAGCGCATTTCTGAAAAACCAGACCGATGTTGAACGCCTGCGCCGCCGGATAGTCGGGACTGCGCCCGTATTCTTTCCTGAACATCTCCGCGAACTCAAGAGATGACGGACCAAAATCCGGTTCCGGCGCAAACGGGTTGTTCTCTTCCCACTGGCTTACGGAAAAAACTTCCTCGCTTTTTGCTCCAAACCTCTCAAAAAAGTTGTCCACGCCCGCGGCGACAAAACACAAAAAACCGGGTTCGCCGTCTTTTTTCAGAATTTCCTCAGCCAGCGCAAAATCGTCCTCCATTCTGCCCGCCGACAGAATGGGTGCTCCGAGCGCAATCAGTTCCCGCGCGATTTTGCCAAAATCCGCCGCGCCCGAAACATATTCAAATCTGTGAACGGCGAGTTTAAGTTTTCGTGCGCACGCTTCCGCTCCGTCCGTAACCGCTTTTGAAAAACCGCTGTCCGTTGGATTTGCCATTGCAACGGTTTTTGCTCCGCCGTCCGCAAGCATATCAACAACCGGAACAAAGTACCGGCTCGCGGGCGTTATCGCGCTCACCGTATTTTCATAATCGCTGATTTCGTCCGCCGCTCCGCCGTGATTCCACAAGGTTTTCCCTTTTTTCGATGAAGCCTTTGCGGCGGCAAGCGCGAGGCTGCTTGAATACGGTCCGAAAACCGCGCGAACAGTTTTGTCAGAGCAAAAATTTTCCGTTATGGCGGATGCCTTCGGTTCGGAACTTTCATCGTCTTCAATGACAAGTTCCACTTGCTCGCCGGTTGATTCCGCGTAGCGCACCCAAAGCGCCGCGCCGTCACGCGCTTTTTTCCCGAGCGGCGCGAACCGCCCCGTCAAACTCAAAATTATGACGATTTTGAGAGCCACTTTAAGAGTACCGTTTTAAGAAGAAAGGAGGGAAAGGGCTTTTTCCACTCTGTTCATTCCCTCCTCAATGTTTTCCATTGAGGTTGCGTAGGAAATTCTGATGTGGTTTTCCATTCCGAACTCTATGCCGGGAACAACCGCCACTTTCGCCTGACTCAGCAGAAAATCAGTAAAGTCCAGACTGTTTTCCATTTCCCTGTCGCCGAATTTCATGCCGATGAATTTTTCAATGGAGGGGAAAATATAGAACGCTCCCTGAGGGTCAAGGCACTCAAATCCGATTTCCCGCACTCTTGAGACGATGAAGTCTTTTCTGCGCTCAAATTCTTCGCCGCGCCGCTCCACAACTTCCTGTTCGCCCGAAAGCGCTTCAACCGCCGCCATTTGCGCCATTGACGGAGGGTTTGACGTGCACTGACCCTGTATTCGCGACATTGCCGCGATAACGTCTCTGCCGCCCGCCGCGTATCCGATTCGCCACCCCGTCATGGAATAGGTTTTGGACACGCCGTTTACCAGAATGGAGTTTTCTCTGGCTTCCTCTCCCAGAGACGCAACCGGCGTGTGGGTTGTTCCGCCGTAAAGGATCTTGTCGTAAATTTCGTCCGAAATGATGAAAATTTCGTCTTCCACCGCTGCGTCCACAAGCGCCTTAATCTCATTTTCGTCATAAGTGGAGCCCGTGGGGTTTGACGGATAGTTCAAAATCAGCGCGCGGGTTTTGCGCGAGATTTTCTTTTTCAGCACGGCGGGCGTGAGTTTGAAGCCGTCTTTGAGGGTTGTCTCCGCGATAACGGCTTTTGACCCCGCGAGCGCGATTTGCGCCGGATATGAAACCCAGTATGGAGATGGAACAATCACCTCGTCTCCGGAGTTGAGAACCGCCTGCGCTATGTTGTAAAGCGTGTGTTTCGCGCCGCACGAAACCATAACTTCGTCCTGCGCGTATTCAATTCCATAATCTTCTTTGATTCTTGCGGTTATTGCGTTTTTGAGTTCCGGTATTCCGCCGACCGGAGTGTATTTTGTAAACCCGTTCCGTATGGACTCAATGCCCGCTTCCTTTATGTCCGATGGCGTGTCAAAGTCCGGCTCTCCCGCGCCGAACCCGATAACGTCCACCCCTTCGGCTCTGAGTTCTTTAACTTTTGCCGTAATTGCCAGAGTCGCGGACTGTTTGATCTCCGCCGCTCTTTTGGAAATTTCTATGCTCATTTTCTCACCTCGTTTCTCTAAAAGTATCTATTCCCCAAGCAGTTTTTCGCGTAATCGTTTTTCCACAAAATCCGGAACCAGCCCCGCCGCCGAGCCGCCAAGAGTTACAATCTCTTTTATCAGCGATGAACTGATGTGGGAATGTTTCGCGTCCGTAACCATGAAAACAGTTTCAATTTCCGGGTTTAGCGCTTTGTTCGCGGTTGCCATTCGGAGTTCGTATTCAAAGTCCGAAACGCTTCTCATTCCCCGCAGAATTGTTTTCACTCCCTTTTGCGTGGCGTAGTACATGAGCAAACCGTCAAAACTTTCCACTTTGACGTTCTTTTCGCCCTTGACCGCTTCAGCAACCATCTCCACTCTCTGTTTTGCGGAAAAAGCCGCGCTTTTTGAAATTGTTTCCGCCACCGCGACCGTAAGTTCGTCAAAAACCTCCGCTCCGCGCTCAATAATGTTTATGTGTCCCAGAGTGAGAGGGTCAAAAGATCCCGGATATATCGCCGTTCTTTTCATTTTATTTTTCCGTCTACGAGCTTGTGGGAGAAAGTATGCTGACGGTTGTTCCGCCATACTTTTTCGTCAGGCGGTTTTCCGCGCCGTTTTCACTCTCCGCCACGGCTCCGGTCTCATACTCTATTACAATTCTGCCGTTTTCCGATAGCAAGGGAGAAAAACAATCGGTTAAATTCCTGTTCGAAACCTTTTGGAAAAGCGCATAAGGCGGCGCGATGAATATAAGGTCGAACCTTTTTCCCACCGAAAGCAGCCGTTCAGCCGCCTTGCGGTAGTCCGAGCGAATCAGTTCGCATTGACTTTCAAATCCGCACTGCTTGATGTTTTCGGCAATGATGTCCGCAACGTTGGAGCTTTTTTCAACAAACACGGCGGAGTCCGCGCCTCTGCTGAGCGCTTCCAATCCCAGCGCGCCGGAGCCCGCGAAAACGTCCAGCACTTTTTCGCCCGCGATGTCGCCAAGCCGGTCAAACACCGATTTTTTGACGCGTGCCGCCATCGGGCGTACGCCTTTTTGCGCGGTCTTAATCTTTCTGCCCTTCGCCGAGCCGGTGATTACTCTCATAGCGGCACAAATGATACCGAAACGGCGGCAAAGTTTGAAGAGGGAGGGGTAATTGATTAAGCGCGGCATTTGTAATATACTTCGGGGCGATTCGAAACCTTTTCCGGTTTTTAAACAATGGCAGAAGACAGTTCGCGTTTCCTTCCCAGAAGCATCGAAGATGAGATGAAGGAGTCCTATCTTTCATACTCAATGAGTGTGATTGTGGGCAGGGCTCTTCCCGACGCCAGAGACGGAATGAAACCCGTTCACCGTCGCATTCTTTACGGAATGCACGAAGCCGGAAACGCCTGGAACAGACCTTATAAAAAGTCCGCCCGAATTGTCGGTGAGGTGATGGGTAAGTTTCATCCGCACGGAGATTCGGCGATTTACGACACGCTTGTACGAATGGCGCAGGATTTCTCAATGCGCTACCCCCTTGTTGACGGTCAGGGCAATTTCGGTTCAATGGACGGCGATCCGCCCGCGGCGATGCGCTACACCGAAGTCCGGCTGGACAAGATAGCGGGTGAACTGCTGGACAATCTTGATAAAAACACCGTTGATTTCATTCCAAACTATGACGGCGGAGAGCATGAGCCGGTTGTTCTTCCGGCGCGTCTGCCCAACCTTCTGCTGAACGGCTCGGCGGGCATAGCGGTTGGAATGTCAACAAACATCCCGCCTCACAACCTTGGAGAGCTTGTTGACGCGATTATTGCCCAGATTAAAAATCCCGACATAACGATTGCGCAACTTATGAAGCATGTTTCCGGTCCCGATTTCCCGACCGGCGGGTTTATTCACGGCAGCGCGCCCATCAAACAGATATACGAAACCGGAAGAGGAATAATCAAAATTAGGGCGAAAGCCATCATAGAGAAGCAGAAAAAAGGCGACAAAAACCTTGTTGTAATCAGTGAAATTCCGTATCAAGTCAACAAGGTCAAACTCATAGAGCGCATTGCGGAGCTTGTCAAAGATGAAAAAATCAAGGGCATAAGCGATATTCGCGACGAGTCCGACAGGGACGGAATCCGCCTTGTCGTGGAGCTCAAAAGAGGCGAAAACGCCGAAGTTGTTCTCAACCAGCTTTACAAAAACACGCAGATGGACACATCTTTCGGCGTGATTATGCTCGCGCTGGTAGGCAATCAGCCCGAAGTATTGAATCTGAAACAGGCGCTTTCGCAGTTCATAGACCACCGCAAAGAGGTGGTTATACGAAGAACCCTGTTTGATCTTGAAAAAGCCGAAGCGCGACTGCACATCCTTGAGGGATTGAAAATCGCGCTGGACAATATTGACGCGGTCATCAAACTCATACGCGGTTCCAAAAGCCCCAACGAAGCCAAAGACGGGCTTATGGCGAAGCTTTCGCTGTCTGACATTCAGTCGCAGGCGATTTTGGACATGAGGTTGCAGAGGCTTACCGCGCTTGAAAGAGACAAAATCTTTGAGGAACGTGAAGAGCTTTTAAAAACGGTTGCCGAACTCAAAAAAATCCTTGCCAGCGAGGAACTGATTTTCAAAATCGTCAGTGATGAACTGGTTGAACTGAAGAAAAAATACGCCGATAAAAGAAGAACGGAAATTCTTGAAAATGTTGAAGAGATTTCAATTGAAGATCTTATCTCGGACGAAGATATGGTCGTAACAATTTCGCATGAGGGTTACATCAAAACCACGCCTTTGAGCATTTATCGCAGTCAGCGGCGCGGCGGCAAGGGCAAAAAGGGAATGACCACCCGCGAGAGCGATTTCGTTGAAGACCTTTTTACGGCTTCAAGGCACAACTATGTTCTGTTTTTCACCAATCACGGCAGATGTCACTGGCTAAAAGTTTATGGGATTCCCGAAGCGGGGCGAACCGCGCGGGGCAGGGCGATGGTGAATCTGCTCAACCTTAGTGAGGGTGAACAAGTTGCCGCGGTGCTTCCCGTGAGAAAGTTTGAGGAAGACAAGTTTATTCTCATGGCGACCCGGCGCGGCATTGTGAAGAAAACAAGTTTGATGGCGTATTCGCGTCCGCGTTCCGGTGGAATAATCGCGCTGAACATCAAAGACGGAGACGAGCTTGTCGCGGCGCGCATAACAAACGGCAAAAGCGAGATTTTTCTCTCTTCCCACGACGGCAAAGTGATTCGTTTTGAAGAGGCGAAAGTCAGACCGATGGGAAGAACGGCGGCGGGAGTAAAGGGCTTAAACCTTGACACGAAAGACCGTCTTGTCAGTCTTGAGGCGGTTGAAGACCCCGAAGCGCAAATCCTTACGGTTACGGAGAAAGGTTTCGGCAAAAGAACCCGCGTCTCAAGCTACAGGCAGACAAATCGGGGCGGCAAGGGCGTGAAAACCGTTGATATAACCGAGAAAAACGGCAAAGTGGTCGGCACTTTTCAAGTAACGGACGCCACTCAACTTATCCTCATTACCACCCCCGCCGGCAAGGTCATCAGGGTGAATGTGAGCGAAATCAGAAGCACCGGACGCGTCGCGCAGGGCGTGCGGGTGGTGCGTCTTGAATCCGGTGAAACCATAGCGGCGGCGGCAAGGGTTGTTGAAAGAGATGATTCAGATGAGGGGGCGGAAGAATCCGAACCCGAACAGCAGGTGAATGGTTCAGCGCCTCCCGAAGACAAAGAGCCCGAAGAAAACTAGCGGAATGTCCCGCGAGATAGAAAACGTTTTCATAGACCTTCCGGGCAACAACTGTTTTGTCTGCCATCCGCAAAACAAGTTCGGGTTGCGGCTCAAGTTCTACGCTGATGACCACACCGGTGAAGTGTTCACGACTCTGACTCCCGAAAGGCATTTCAACGGTTTTCCGGGGATTGTTCACGGCGGAATTCAGTGCGCCGTTATTGACGAACTTGCCTTTTGGACTATGTTTGACAAGGTTGGTAAAATCGGCGTTACAACGCGCATTGACCTGCGCTATCTCGCGCCGGTCGGTTTTGACGAGCCGATGGAGGCGCGCGCTAAGGTTATTGAGCGGGAGGGCAGGAATGTGAAAGTTTCCGCTTCAATCAGGGGCGCCGGCGGCAGGGATTCGGCAAAGGCGGTTGTTACCTACGCTCTTCCCGACAGAAAAACCCTGAATGCTATTCTCGGAGAGGATACGCTTAAAGGAAAGTTTGAGAGGTATATAAACGAATGAAACTCTACACGCATCCGCTTTCAGGAAACGCATACAAATCCGAACTGCTACTTTCGCATCTCGGCGCGGATTTTGAGAAAATCACGATTGACATATTCAAAGGCGAACATCAGACCGATGAGTTCAAAAAACTCAATCCCAACTGCAAGATTCCCGTGCTTGTGGACGGTGATTTTGTGATGTGGGAGTCAAACGCGCTTTTGTTCTACATTGGGCGAAAATTTGCTCCGAACCCCTATTTTCCCGAAGATCCCGAACAATTCGGCAGTGTCGCGCAGTGGGTTGTTTTCGGGAAAACAACTCTGGATACTCCACTAGCACTCGCGCGATTCTGGACGAAATACCTGCCGTCCGACAAGGTTGACGCCGTTGCTTTGGAGCAAAAACGCGCCGAAGGGCTCGCGGCGCTTGAAGTTTTTAACGGTTGCCTCGCCGGGCGTGAATTTCTCGCGGACTCATACACAATAGCCGACATTGCCTGTTATCCGTATGTCGCGCTCGCGCATGAGGGCGAGATTGATATCTCGAAATATCCCGAAGTCGTCAAGTGGGTAAAAAGGATTGAGTCTCAACCGGGTTTTGTCTCAATGGGCTGAATGGAGCGGGAGACGGGATTCGAACCCGCGACCTTTTCCTTGGCAAGGAAACGCTCTAGCCAACTGAGCTACTCCCGCGAAAGAAGTAATGAGGATATTACTCACACTTTTCATTGTCAACAGGGAAAATTGAGCGGGAGACGGGATTCGAACCCGCGACCCTTTGCTTGGGAAGCAAATGCTCCGGCCAACTGAGCTACTCCCGCGGTTTTTATTTACTTTTCACTGCAAAAGTGGAAAATATCACCAGCCCGCGGCGCTGTCAATCATCGCCCGGAGTTCTTCATGAGAGCGTAAAATGTCAGTAAAAAACAGGAATTTTGTTAAGAACGCCAAGACCGCCGTTATTAAAATCGGCAGCAGCGTTTTGCTTTCCGGTTCGTCTCTTGACGAAACCGTTTTCGGGCGGATAGCCAAGCAGGTTGCTTTATTGCGCGAAGCGGGGATAAGGGTTGTAATAGTGTCTTCGGGCGCAATCGCGGCTGGGATGAAACAACTGGGGCTCAGCGCGCGCCCCGACACGATACGTAAGAAGCAGGCGGTTGCCGCGTGCGGACAAAGCCATCTTATCCGCAACTACGAAACGGCTTTTCTCAAAAACGGTTTTTCCGTGGCACAGGTGTTGCTCACTCAGGACGGACTTTCTGACAGACGCTGTTTTTTGAACGCGCGCGGCGCTTTCAATGAGTTGCTGGAAATGGGGGTTGTTCCCGTCGTCAATGAAAACGACACTGTCGCGGTTGAGGAGATAATGTTTGGCGACAACGACAATCTTGCGGCGATTGTCGCCGCTTTTGTTGAGGCGGATTTGCTACTTATGATGACCAACACGGACGGTGTTTATGACTCCAATCCCGAAAACAATTCCAACGCCCGGCTTCTGCCCGTTATAGAAGACATAGACGCGGCGATTAAAAAAAGCGCGGGCGGCACTTCGGGAGCGACAACAACCGGCGGCATGAAAACAAAGTTGCAGGCGGCGGCGAAAGCTTCCGCGTTCGGGATTCCAGCCATCATAGCGGACGGCAGGGATTTTGAAAACATAGGGAAGGTTTTCAGAAGTGATGAAGTGGGAACGCTTGTTGTTCCAACCGGCGAAAAACTCGCCGCGCGCAAACACTGGATCGCGCACACGCTCAAACCCAAAGGGGAGATAACCCTTGATGAAGGCGCGTCAAAAGCGGTGGGCGGGGACGGCAAAAGTTTACTGCCTTCGGGAATTACAAAAGTCAGCGGAGAGTTTGGCAGGGGCGACCCCGTTTTGTGCCTTGACCCGCAGGGCGCCGAGGTCGCGCGCGGACTGGTCTCGTATTCATCTGACGAGGTTGAAAGAATTCGCGGCGCGAAAGCGGCGGAGATTGAGACGATACTCGGTTACAAATACGGCAACGAAATCATGCACCGCGACAACCTTGTCGTATCAGTGAAATAAGGTTTACAGTTTTCCCGTTATCGTGTGAATTTTGTGTGAAAAAGCCGCTTTGATGGGGTCATAACTTTCGTCTTTTTCGGTTTTTCTGGCGTAGTCGCTGATAAATTTGTCTTTGCGCTCAACCTGCATTATTTCTTCATTGTCTCTGAACGCGACAAACTGCGCTCCGAAAGTTTCCTCGGAGATTTTCTGCAAAATTGGCGGATAGTTCTTTGAACCAATGAAAATTGAGTGTATGCGGATGCCGAGTTGCTGGGTTTTTTTCACGATTTCGCGCAATGGGCGAGGTGCTTTCGTGTTCCGATTCGGCGCACCAGCGTTAAGATGGTCCGTGAGTTCCTCTTTTTTGTTAAGCAGGGGAGCGCGCCGCCGCGCTTCTTTGTCATCGTCTTCAAGCCGTATGTCGCCGGAAGTGGGAATTCCGTCCGTTATGAAAAGTATGTGTTTGTTTCTGCGACCGCGCCCTTTGAATTCCGAAACAATTGTTTTCAGCGCTTCTTCGTAGTTTGTATTGCCTGAACAGTCGGTTGATTCCGCCATGTCCATAAGCCATGGATACTCTCTTGAGAATATGCTGCGTTTGCCTTTCTGCCTTTCGTAGGGGTCCGCTTTGTGGTTGAATTCAAGGTAGCCGCATCTCATGTTTTTTGTTCTCGCGAGCTCTATAACGCCCCTCACCACCGATGATGCCCACTCGCTGTATGTTCCCATCATTGAAGTGCTGACATCCCTCAAAATGGCGATTTCGCCTCCGGTTGACTCTCTTTCCCTGAACTGAACGCGCGGCAATGTTGGCGAAGCGGTGTCCGACCAGAGGAAAAACTCAAGCGGGTCTGCGTCTTCAATGTCAAAGGAGTTCATCCGCCGCCACCTTCTTGGCATTCCGCCCGGGTGGCTGGTTTTTGTCGCTATGTTTCTCTGAAAATTGCCTTCAAGAACCTTCATTATCATTTTGATGTTTTGTGCTGTTTCGTCGTTTTTCTTCTGCCGGGTCACATTTTCATCAATGTCTCCGGCGCGGAAGGATTTACTTGAAGTTGTTTTGTCGGACAGCTCTTTGTTGTCTTCTTCTCCCGCAGACTGCTCGGGCTGTCCTTTGGGGTCGGACGGAATGTCCATTCCCTCAGGCGGTGTCATTTTCTGTTCCTGAAGGTCTTGCAGAACCTGAAAGAAAGTCTGACGGTCGGAGTCATGCTCCTCTTCCGCCTCTTTTTCAGCGTTCTCGTCGGGATGCTCTTCTTTTTTATTCTCAGGCAGGTCTTTGTCAAACTCTGAAAGAGCTTCAGAATTTTGTTCAGGTTGGGGGGTTAGAGGGTTTTCGGGCTTTTTTTTTAGTCATTAAGCGCTCAAGAATCGCGTCCAATTGCTCATAAACATCGGGTGGAATACGAAAGACGGTCATGTATTTCAGCACTTCAAGATCTTTCATCACGCAAGATTTTCTTCCATTCAGAACTGCGTTGGCTCTGATAATCTTGAGCGCCTTGACGAGAAAAGTTCTGTCCGAAATAAGTGAGTTGGTTTCATCAAGTCCGAACTCTTCAACAAGTATGCGTATGAATTCTCCAAGCCCCTCCTGAATTTCTTTTGATATGGGGGTGGCTTTGACCTGAGCGTGTAGTTTGTCCAGACGTTTTCTGTCCAGCATTTTGGGAATTTCAACCTTTTCGTCCCGCTCTGAATAGAGCGATATAATCTGCTGTGCGGTTTTCCAATCGCGCATGTGAGAGGTGCCGACCGATTTGATTTGCAACACAAATCTGTCCAGATTGGCGGGGTCAAGCGGCTCATTGTAGTATTCGTCCGCAGTGGGGTTGCTTGTGGCTATTGCGGTCATAAGGGGCAAGTTGTCTTCAAAGAATTTTCTTTCGTTCAGTATCCGTAGAAGAACATTCAGCGATTCCCCGGGAGCCCTTGAAATGTCATCAAGCAGGCAGATTTCCGCCGTCTGAATTCCGCCTTTGACGATTTTCTGCCGGATAATTTCCTCTTCATTGTTTGCCTCTTTTGATATGACCATATCTCCCACAAGTTCGGAAAGCCGCGTGTCTCTGTGGAGTTGGTAAAAGAAAAATTTGAGTTGGGCACTCGCCGCTACAATCTCCGACAGCATTGTTTTTGCCGTTCCGGGAGGACCCTCAATGTATATGTGTTCTCTTGAAAGAATGCCGAGCAACAGGGCCGTCTTGACTTCCCTGTGACCAATTATGTGCCTATCAAGCTCCTTTCGGAGTTTTTGAAACAGTGATTTGCTCATTTCTCGAAAGTTACTATTCCATACTATACGCAACATCATATTTCCGCAAACAGGTTGAATGGGAAAATTGCGCGTTTTGTTTTAGCACGCCCGCACGTTCCTTGATTTCCAGTTCGTTGTTATGTAAGATGCTCGCTTTCCAAATGAAGCCGACTCTCATAAAGATGAGTATAAGCCAGGACGGGCTTCTGCCCCAGCAGAGCATTGAGCTTGGCGAAGCACTTCTGCAAAATTTTCCTAAAAAACTGATGAGCGCGCTCGACTTTGAAAGAGTTGACAGTTCAGGAAAGAAAACAACCTTCATCGGCATAATGCCGGTTTTTGTTGTTATTGGCGAAAAGACGCAGGAGATTCAAATAGAGTTGACGGTGGCGCATCCTGAATTGCGCGACAAAGTGATTGAAATTTTCACTTTGAAATCGCCTTCCGAGGTTCAGGCGGTCGCTCACAAAACGGGAAAATCCAAACCGGCGCCAAAAGCAAAAAGCCCTTCAAAGTCCAAACCGAAAGCCAAATCCGCGCCTTCAAAACCCACGCCGAAAGCAAAACCAAAACCGCTCGTGAAAAAACCGCCTGCGAAAGAGGCGCCCGTGAAAAAGAAGAAAGTTTCGAAAGGGAGAAAAAAGAAGTAAAAACCGCGTATCTTGCGGAGTTTGAAGAAGATGCCGGACAACGTAGAACAAGCCCTTACCTTTGATGACATACTGCTTGTTCCGTCTTTTTCCGAAGTCCTGCCGGGCGAGGTTGATGTTTCCACTTCGCTCACAAAATCCATACAACTCAGTATTCCCCTTGTAAGCGCGGCAATGGACACCGTTACCGAGTCCAAAACCGCTATAGCGATGGCGCAGGAAGGCGGAATAGGGGTTATACACAGGAATCTTGACGCTAACGCGCAAGCCGCCGAGGTGGAAAAGGTGAAAAAATACGAAAGCGGAATGATTGTAAACCCGCTTACCGTACGTCCGTCTCACACGGCAAAAGAGGCGCTGGACATAATGACCTCAAACGGCATAACGGGGCTCCCCGTTACGGAAGAAAACGGCGCGCTTGTCGGCATCATCACAAATCGGGATTTAAGATTTGAAAAACGGCTTTCCCGCTCGGTCAGGGAGATTATGACCCCGAAAGAGAGGCTTGTTACGGTCAAAGAGGGCAAAGTTACAACGGAAAAAGCCACGGGGCTTCTGCATAAATTCAGAGTGGAGAAACTTCCCGTTGTGGATTCCCGTTTTCGCCTCAAGGGAATGATAACGATGAAGGATATTGAAAAAATCCGGAAATTCCCGCATGCCTCAAAGGACAGTTACGGGCGGCTCAGGTGTGCGGCGGCTATCGGAGTGGATTCCGGCAGGGACGAAAGGGTTGAGAAAGTAAAAGCGGCGGGATGTGACGTTATTTTTGTGGATACGGCTCACGCCCACTCAAAACGGGTGATTGAAAGTGTGCGCGAAATTAAATCCTCTTTTCGCGGGATTGAAGTGGTGGCGGGCAACATAGCGACCGCCGAAGCCGCCAAAGCGCTTCTGGACGCCGGCGCGGACGCGCTCAAAGTCGGGGTGGGTCCCGGTTCAATCTGCACGACAAGGGTTGTCGCGGGAGTCGGAATGCCGCAAATCACAGCAATTTCAAAGGTGTGTTCGGTCGCGCGCAGGCGGGGAATTCCCGTCATTGCGGACGGAGGAATCAAGTTTTCCGGCGATGTCGTGAAAGCGATTGCATTCGGTGCGTCTTCGGTGATGATGGGCAATATGTTTGCCGGCACGGACGAAGCGCCCGGTGAAGTGGTTTTATTTCAGGGCAGAACATACAAGGTTTACAGGGGAATGGGTTCAATTGAGTCAATGCGCGAGGGAAAAAGCCGCGACAGATACGCTCAGGAAAACATCACTGAAACCGGCAAACTTGTTCCCGAAGGTATTGAAGGCAGGGTTCCGTACAGGGGCAGTCTCGGCGCGATTGTTTATCAGATTATCGGCGGTCTCAGGGCGGGTATGGGCTATGTCGGCTGTTCCGATATAGGGAAACTCAAGCGGTATTCAAAATTCGTTCAAATCACAAACGCCGGGCACAGGGAGGGGCATGTCCATGATGTCATCATCACCCGTGAGGCGCCGAACTACAGGATAGAGTAGAAGTGAAAAAATCACTACAGGATAGAGTGGAAGTGAAAGAATCCGCTCCCCGTAAACGGTGCGATTGGGCGCAAGGAAGCGATTTGCTTGCCCGCTATCATGACAGCGAATGGGGAACACCCCTTCATGATGACCTCCGCCATTTTGAGTTTCTTTTGCTTGATGGCGCGCAGGCGGGTTTGAGTTGGCGGACGATTTTGAACAAACGCGAGAATTACAGCGTTGCTTTTGACAGTTTTAACCCTCAAAAAATTTCCCGTTACAAAGATGCCAAAATCAACAAACTTCTTGCAGATGAGGGCATCGTCCGCAATCGGTTGAAAATTCATTCGGCAATTAAGAACGCCCGTGTTTTTCTTCAGATTCAAAAAGAGTTCGGTTCTTTTGATTCTTATGTGTGGCGTTTTACGGGCGGAAAAACCAAAGTCAACAAGTGGAAAACACAGTGTCAAATGCCCGCCCGCACAAAAGAGTCGGACGCTCTTTCAAGCGATTTGAAGAAACGCGGAATGTCGTTTGTCGGAACCACGATAATCTACGCATACATGCAGTCTGCCGGAATGGTGAACGACCATCTTGTGAGCTGCTTCCGCCATAAAGAGTGCGAATGAGAAAGGCGGCGAGTTCAGATATAATCGCGAACTGCATCCATTTTTCGCACAAAGAGCGCAAAGAATGAAACAGACCATTCTTGTAATTGATTTTGGGTCTCAATACACACGCATTATAGCCCGCCGCATACGTGAGCAGGGTGTCTTTTCCGAGATTAAACCGCACACAATCACAGCGGAGCAAGTGCGCGAAATATCGCCTAGAGCGATAGTGCTTTCGGGCGGACCTTCAAGTGTCTGGGACAATGACGCGCCCGGTCTTGACGGTGAAATCTTTGAGACGGGAATTCCGATTCTCGGCATCTGTTATGGAATGCAGTTGCTTGTCCGTATGCTCGGAGGAGAGGTGGAGGAGTCTTCCAAAAGGGAGTTTGGACCCGCGACTGTTGAGATTTCAGATTCGGAGGACGGGCTGTTCGCGGGGCTTTCCGGTTCTGCGGACGTGTGGATGTCCCACGGAGACAAAGTCGCAAAATTGCCGGACGGGTTTGAGATAACCGCCCGAACCTTAAACGCTCCCGTGGCGGCTATAAAACACAGCGGAAAAAAAATCTTCGGCACACAGTTTCACCCCGAAGTGGCGCACACTCCCAAAGGCGGGGAAATGCTTGCCAACTTTCTGTTCAAGACCGCCGGATGCGAAAAAATCTGGAATCCCGAAGCGTTTATAGAAAACACGGTTGCCGCGATTAAAAAACAAGTGGGTTCCGCGCGCGTGATTTGCGCTCTTTCGGGCGGTGTTGACTCATCGGTAACCGCGGCTCTTTTGCGCAAGGCGGTCGGGGACGCGCTTGTATGCATATTTGTTGACACCGGTCTTTTGCGTCTTGATGAGGGTGATGAGGTTGTGCGGATGTTTGCCGAATACGGTATTGAGGTGAAGCGCGTGAACGAAGAAGAGGGTTTTCTGGGAAAACTCGCGGGCGTTTCAGACCCTGAGAAAAAACGTAAGATTATCGGACGCGAATTCATCAAGGTTTTTGAGCGCGAAGCGAAAAAAATCAGTGACGCGAAATTTCTCGCTCAGGGCACGCTCTACCCGGATGTGATAGAAAGCGCGAACACCGGCGGGGCGGCGGCTACAATCAAAACCCATCACAATGTTGGCGGGTTGCCGGAGAAGATGAATCTCAAACTTGTTGAGCCGTTGCGCGAGCTTTTCAAGGATGAAGTTAGGAATGTGGGAAGGCATCTGGGGCTTACCGGCGGCATTATTGACCGCCATCCGTTTCCCGGTCCGGGGCTCGCGATTAGAGTTTTGGGAGAAATTAAGCCCGAGTCCGTTGATATGCTCCGGCGTGCGGACGCCATATACATTGACGAGATACGAAAAGCGGGGATTTATAACGAGATATGGCAGGCGTTCGCGGTTTTTCTTCCCGTGCGCACGGTTGGTGTTATGGGAGACAAACGAACCTATGATAACGTTATCGCGCTCAGGGCCGTAACCAGCACGGACGGAATGACTGCGGACTGGGCGAAAATTCCACCCGAAACGCTTGAAAAAATATCAACGCGAATAATAAACGAGATTGAAGGGGTGGGGCGTGTTGTTTATGACATTTCCACCAAACCGCCCGGAACTATTGAATGGGAGTGAGAAAAGAGGTAGTAAAGATAAAGTGATTATCAAAATAATTCTGGCTTCAGCCATAGTTCTGGCTCTTTATTACATTATGTCTCCTTATCAAAATTGTATGAGAGCACATAACCATGCAGATAATTATGCAGATCTCCATATGGGATTTTGCGTAAAAAACACCGGTTGGTAAAAGTTTTAATAGAACCAGTGAAGAAAGACTCTCTACTTCTCTTTCTTAAAAATTCCGAAATCGCGGTATGAAGCGACAAGTTCCCAACCTTCGCCGCCGAGTTTGCCGAGCACTTTTTCCATTTCTTTGGCTGCTTTTCCGGATTTGTCTTTTCCTTTTTCAACCGAAACATCTATGTCGTGATTGGAAGAATCCGCGGACATACTCCGCCACGGAACGACTTTGTATTGCCACTTTTTCATTCGGTTTCTTCCGTGGAGTCGTTTTCTTCGTCCTCATCCTTGCCGATTGTCTCAAACTCCGCATTCTCGCCTGAGTCTTTCATTTCTTTCAGATATTTGTCAAAGTCGCTTTTTGAAATTCGCCCCTCGGCTATGTTTCTTTCCACAGTCCGCACGTCAAAAAATAGATTTTTGTTGTCCATTATTGAAAATCCCCTGTTCTCTCAAGAATAGGCATAGCGTTCTTGCCAATGCCGCAATGGTGTTACAATCTATACGGTTTTGTAAGTGGATAAAAGCGGAAGCAGTGAGAATAATTTTCTGGCGGTTGATGTCGGCAACACAAGCGTGGACGCGGCGATGTTCAGCAACGGCGGCGCGCCGGTGGATAAGTGGCGCGCCGAGGGGCATGTTGAGGTTCCGCTTGAGCACTCGGACACGCTCGCGGGCGTTCTGGCTGAAAGTTTCAGCGTGGTTCCGCAATCCGCGGTTGTCGGTTCGGTCGCGGAAAGCCGTTTTTCACTCTCGGCGGCAAAAGCGGTTGAAAACGCTTTCGGTTTGAAACCGCTCATGGCGGATTGCGAGATGGAAACGGGCCTTGAAATCGTCTATGAAAACCCGGGTGAACTTGGAATTGACCGTCTTGCCAACGCCGCGGCTCTGTTCTCTTTGACCGGCGGCGCGTGCATAGCAGTTGATTTGGGAACCGCCACAACTTTTGATTGCGTTTCTTCCGAAGGCACATATTTGGGCGGCGCGATTGCGGCGGGATTTGATTCGTTCCGCAAAGGTCTCACGCTTGGCGCGCCCGCGCTTCCGGTTGTTCCCGCCGAGTTTCCACGTTCGGTTCTGGGCTCAAACACCCGGGATTGCATCAAGTCGGGAACTATGTTCGGCTATGCCCTCATGGTTGACGCGATGGTAAAGTCTCTGTCATCAAAGATGGACTCCGTGCCGCGAGTTTTTGCCACCGGCGGATTTTCCGGGCTTTTTTCAGACAGGTGCGAAACTTTTTCCACCACAGACCCTTTGCTTACCCTGAAAGGACTTGTGATAATTTTGATTAAAAATGGAAAACTTTTTTCTTTATAAAAAAGAGACGGAGAAGCCGCATTTTATTCTCATAATCGGTTCAAGGGCGTGGATTGTGCCTTTTCTTGATCCTTTTGAAGCGGCGAAAAAACGGTTTGCGGTGGAGGTCAGTCCCGATGAGGCGGGGATAGCGAAACCGTTTGATTCCGCGGCGGACTTGATTGAGAAGGGGCGGGTTGTTGTCAACAGAGGCGGCGATGGGAAAATTGATTTTACCGTCCGCGAAACTTCCGGCGCGGTTATGAGTGGAGGTTTTGTTTTTGTTCTGCCGTCATGGGGCATAAGAACAAAACGGCGGTTGTGGTTGCTGGTAAAATCCGGAAAACCAAAGTCCAAAGGAGACAAAAATGCTTAAACACATTGTTATGTGGCGGCTCAAAGACGCCGAAAAAAACGCGCCCGTGCTCAAAAAAATGCTTGAGGGGCTCGCGGAGAAAATCCCGCAAATCGTGAAAATTGAGGCGGGAGTGAATTTCAACCCTTCGGAAAACTCGGCGGACGTTGTTTTGTATTCCGAGTTTGAGAATTCAGACGCGCTTGCCGCATACCAGAAACATCCCGACCATCTGAAAGTGGCGGAGTTTTTGAAGGAAAAAGCAACTGACAGGCGGGTTGTTGATTATGAGGATTAGTTTCCCGCGTTTGGCGGAAACTCTGTTTTTCCGCGCCGTATCTTAACCCGCGAAGTGGAAAACGCGGCGACGTCAAGACTCGCGGTTTGTCCTTCTTTCAGTTTGTGAAAACCCAGCGCGGCAATCATAGCCCCGTTGTCCGTGCATAGGGACGGAGACGGAATAGCGAGTTTGATTCCGCGCTCTTTGAAAATCTCGGAGGATTTTTCCCTGAGTCGTGAATTGCAGGCGACCCCGCCCGTTATTACGAAGTTTTTAATTCCGGTTTTTTCCGAGGCGAGGAGGGATTTTTCAATCAGCGTGTCAACAATCGCTTCCTGATAACCCGCGCAGATGTCCGGCAAGTCCGCTTCGGAGGGCGCGCCGTTTTTCTCAATCGAATGGACGAGCGAGGTTTTGAGACCGCTGAAACTGAACCACAGCGTGTCTTGTCCGGAAAGCGGACGCGGGAATTTTATTTTGCTCCGGTCGCCGCTTTTTGCCACGCGGTCTATTTCCGCTCCGCCCGGATATCCCAGCCCCAGCACTTTCGCCGCTTTGTCAAACGCTTCTCCCGCAGCGTCATCGCGGGTCGCACCGAGAATTTCAAACTCCACGGCATTCCTGACAAGGTAAAGAGAAGTATGCCCGCCCGATACCACAAGGGCTATAAACGGAAACTCAATATCCCGCTCTATTGCTCCCGCCGCCGCGTGCGCTTGCAAATGATCAACCGCGACAAGAGGTTTGCCGAGCGCGGCGCACAGTGATTTTGCCGTAGTGAGCCCTATCATAAGACAGCCCAGCAATCCGGGACCCTGGGTCGCTGCGATGGCGTCAATTTCATCAAGCGACACGCCCGCGGAATCAAGCGCCTCTTCAAGAACCGGAATTACCGCTTCAAGGTGCTTGCGCGAAGCAATCTCCGGAACAACGCCGCCGAACTGTTTATGGGTTGAAATCTGAGACCAGACAACGTTTGAAAGAACATCTTTGCCGTCAATTACCACCGCCGCCGAGGTTTCATCGCACGACGACTCTATTCCAAGCACGGTTGTCCGGTTCATCGCGGGTGGAATTCTACACTGCTTTTCTCAAAAACTTCGCGTTTGTGGTATATTGCTGTTTCACGAGGCGCTTTCTGAATGCCCGGCAACCAACAAAACGGCGGACCCGTTGACCGCAAGCCCTTTCCCGCTTCAAAGAAAATTTATATTGAAGGAAAACTGCACGGCGGCGTCCGTGTTCCGATGAGACGCATTGAACTTGAAGAGACCAACGGCGTCCACAATCCGCCTGTTGTTGTTTATGACACAAGCGGTCCCTACACTGACCCGGATGAACAAATAGACGTGCGCGTGGGGCTTAAACCCTTGAGGGCTGAATGGATAAAGAGCAGAGATGACGTTGAGGAACTCGCCGCTTTCAGTTCGTCCGGTTCACATGAAAACGGGGATGCGACGCCAAAAGAGGCACTAAAACCCTTGAAGGCAAAACCGGGCTCCTGCGTAACACAGATTAGTTACGCGCGGCGCGGAATTATCACTCCCGAAATGGAATATGCCGCGATAAGGGAAGACAAGCCGCCCGAATTTGTGCGCGACGAGGTCGCGCGCGGAAGGGCGATAATTCCAAACAATATTAACCATCCCGAATCCGAGCCAATGGTCATCGGACGCAACTTTCTTGTAAAGGTGAACGCCAACATCGGCAATTCCGCGGTTACTTCAAGCATAGAAGAAGAGGTTGAAAAAGCCGTGTGGTCTTGCAGATGGGGCGCGGACACGATAATGGATCTTTCCACGGGCAAAAGAATTCATCAGACAAGGGAATGGATAATAAGAAACTCTCCTGTTCCCGTGGGCACGGTTCCCATATATCAGGCGCTTGAAAAGGTTTCAGGCAAACCCGAAGATCTGACATGGGACTTTTTCAAGGACACTTTGATTGAACAGGCGGAGCAGGGCGTTGACTACTTCACAATTCACGCCGGAGTTCTGCTCCGCTACATTCCGCTGACCGCCGGGCGCGTTACGGGGATTGTTTCGCGCGGAGGCTCAATAATGGCGAAGTGGTGCCTCGCGCATCACAGGGAAAACTTTCTTTACGAGCGGTTTGAGGAAATATGCGAAATTATGAGGGCTTACGACATCGCTTTCTCCCTTGGAGACGGGCTCAGGCCCGGTTCAATTGCGGACGCCAATGACAAAGCGCAATTCGCCGAACTCGAAACCCTTGGCGAACTCACAAAAAAGGCGTGGAAAAACGACGTGCAGGTGATGATAGAGGGTCCCGGGCATATTCCGATGCATTTGATAAAAGAGAACGTTGACAAGGAGATTGAGATTTGCTCCGATGCTCCGTTCTATACGCTCGGTCCTTTGACGACCGACATCGCTCCCGCCTATGACCACATAACTTCGGCAATCGGCGCGGCGGAAATCGGGCGGCACGGCGCGGCAATGCTCTGCTATGTTACGCCCAAAGAGCATTTGGGTCTTCCCGATAAACAGGACGTTAAGGAAGGCGTAATCGCCTATAAAATCGCCGCTCACGCGGCGGACCTTTCCAAGGGGCATCCGCGCGCGCGGGAAAGAGATGACGCGCTTAGCAAGGCGCGTTTTGATTTTCGCTGGAATGACCAGTTCAACCTGTCGCTTGACCCCGACACGGCGCGTCAATACCACGATGAAACTCTGCCGTCCGATAACGCGAAAAGCGCGCATTTCTGCTCAATGTGCGGACCCAAGTTCTGTTCAATGGAAATTACCCGGCAAATCCGTGACTATGCAGAAAAAGAGGGTGTTACGGAGAGCGAAGCGGTTGAAATGGGCTTAAAGGAAAAAGCCGAAGAGTTCAAAGAGCGCGGCAGTGAGATTTACAGCGAAGAGGCATGAGAAAAATAAATATGTCAAAGATGCGGACAAATTGTGTAAATACTGCTCCAATCTTCGATTAATCTAAATTGCGGGGGCTCCCCTCCCAATCATGGACGGTCAATGGGAACTGCTCGCGGGCAGTCAGATGTATTGTTTGGAACGGCGATGACATCAAAGGAACGCCGTTTGCTCATACCTCTACCGCCAAAACCAATGTTTACGGCGGATTTGTAGGTCCGGACATGGTTATGGTAATCAAGGAAGGGGTGCAGTTAAAAACAAATGTTGAGGTGGGCCGGTTTACCGGCAAAGAACGTTGCTCCACCTGGTAACTTGGAATGAGTCAACTCTTTTAGATTCGGACCAGTTCTTAATTTGACTTTTTCTGGAACATAAGTTGCCATTTTTGGACTGTTCGCGGATTGTGAAAGTCCGGCTCCCGATTCAACCTCTCAAACCGGTAAATCTTTGTGCTGTTAAAACCCCTTGAAAGAGGCGTTCGCGTGCCGTGTTTCGCGCTGATTTTGATGCCTAAATCAGCCGTTTCCACCTCTTTCGTGGAGAGCGACAACCTTCTTTAAGTCTCTAATTATACAATTATATAGGTATGTTAAGAGTTATTATTAGTGCAATCTCTAACTTTGGCTTTGTTAATTCGTTTGATTAACCGCGTAAGGTGTCTCTTCGCGCGTCAGATGGTGTGTTTTTTACCTTCTTGTAACTTACGAGTGGTTGCGGTTGCGTGGTTTGTTCGGTATAAATTGAACTGAATTCCCATGCCTAAACGAACAGATATTGAAAGCATTCTGCTGATTGGGTCGGGCCCTATAGTTATCGGGCAGGCATGCGAGTTTGACTACTCCGGCACTCAGGCGTGCAAAGCGCTGAAAAACGAGGGATACAAGACAATTCTTGTAAACAGCAATCCCGCGACCATTATGACAGACCCGACAGTTGCGGACAGAACCTACATAGAGCCGATTGAGCCCGAAACGGTCGCGAAAATCATTGCAAAAGAGCGTCCGGACGCTCTTTTGCCAACGCTCGGAGGGCAAACGGCGCTAAATACCGCCGTGAGTCTTGCCGAAGACGGAACGCTTGAAAAATTTGGCGTCCGCCTCATCGGAGCGAATCCCGAAGCAATAAAGAAAGCCGAAAGCAGGGAACAGTTTAAGGAGGCGATGCTGAAAATAGGGCTTCGCCTGCCTGAAAGCGGACCCGCGCGGACAATTGAAGAGGCATGGGAGGTTGTTGGCAAAATCGGATTTCCCGCGATTATCCGCTCCTCTTTCACCCTTGGCGGCAGTGGCGGCAGCATCGCGTATAACAAAGAAGAATTTCCGCTTTACGTTGAGGCGGGGCTGGATTCCAGCCCGATAGGGGAGATTTTGATTGAGCAGTCGGTTCTTGGATGGAAGGAGTTTGAGCTTGAAGTCATGCGGGATATCAAAGATAACGTGGTGATTATATGCTCAATTGAAAATCTTGACCCGATGGGCGTTCACACGGGAGACAGCATAACGGTCGCGCCCGCGCAAACCCTGACGGACAAAGAGTATCAACGCCTCAGAGACGCGTCAGTCGCGATTATAAGGGAGATAGGCGTTGAGACGGGCGGCTCAAACATACAGTTTGCCGTCAACCCCGAAAACGGCGAATTTGTTGTAATTGAGATGAATCCGCGAGTTTCGCGCAGTTCCGCGCTCGCTTCAAAAGCAACCGGTTTCCCGATAGCAAAAATCGCGGCAAAACTTGCCGTGGGCTACACGCTTGATGAAATCTCAAACGACATAACGCGCTACACGCCCGCCTCATTCGAGCCCACGATAGACTACGTTGTCGTCAAAATTCCGCGCTTCGCGTTTGAGAAATTTCCCGAAACCCCCTCTTTGCTGACAACTCAGATGAAATCGGTCGGTGAAGCAATGGCGATTGGAAGAACCTTCAAGGAGTCTTTCAACAAAGCCGTCAGGTCTCTTGAAACAGATCACTCTTTTCTTGAACAGATTTCGGACGACCCCGAATTTGTGAGGCGGAAACTGAGTGTTCCGAGTCCCGACAGAGTCTGGTTTGTCGCGGACGCTTTCAGGCTGGGCTTTGACGAAGACGAGGTTCACAGACTTACTACGATAGACCCCTGGTTTCTGCGCAACATATCCCAGATAGTTGAGCAGGAAAAAACCATCAAAAGCCACGGTGCGGATATGCCGCCCGAAGTTCTCAGGCGCTCAAAAGAAATAGGTTTTTCAGACTTCGCCATCTCTTCGCTTACGGGTTGCGATGAAGAGGAAATACGCGCACGGCGGCGCGAAGCGGGAATCATTCCCTCATACAAAATGGTTGATACCTGCGCGGCGGAATTTGAGTCCTACACGCCGTATCTGTATTCATCATACGACCCGCAAAGCGAAGCGCCCGTTACGAACAACAAGAAAATTATGATCCTGGGCGGCGGGCCTAACAGAATAGGGCAGGGCATAGAGTTTGATTACTGTTGCGTTCATGCGGCGTTTGCCGCCAAAGAGCGCGGGTATGAGACGATTATGGTTAATTGCAATCCCGAAACTGTCAGTACGGATTACGACACTTCCGACCGTCTTTACTTTGAGCCGCTGACACTTGAAGACGTGCTAGAGATAGTGGACAGGGAAAAACCCGAAGGCGTAATCGTCAATTTCGGCGGGCAGACGCCCCTCAATCTTGCCATTCCACTTGAAAATCACGGGGTTAAAATTCTCGGTACTTCGCCTGACAGTATAGACCTTGCCGAAGACAGGGAAAGGTTCAACAAACTTGTGTCCGACCTGGGGTTGAAGCAACCCGCGGGAGCCATAACAAGAAGCGCGGAAGAAGCGGTTCACAGCGCGAACTCAATCGGTTATCCCGTTGTTGTGCGCCCGTCATACGTTCTGGGCGGCAGGGCGATGGAGATTGTTTACAAAGAGAGCGACCTTGTGCGCTACATCAACGAAGCCGTCAGGGTTTCGCCCAACCGTCCGATACTCATAGATGAGTTTATGAAGAATTCGGGCGAGGTTGATGTTGACGCCGTTTGCGACGGCAAAACCGTTGTGGTCGGCGCGGTTATGGAGCACATAGAGGAGGCGGGAGTTCATTCAGGCGACAGCGCGATGATAACGCCTCCGGTTTCAATGGAGAAAAAGACGATCGATAAAATCATCGCGCAGACAAAGGCGCTCGCGCTCGCGCTTGATGTTCGCGGTCTTTTGAATGTGCAGTTCGCCGTCCGGGACGGAGAAGTTTTCATAATTGAGGTAAACCCCAGAGCGAGCAGAACCGTGCCTTTCATCAGCAAAGCCATAGGCGTGCCGCTTGCCAAAGTGGCGACCCGCATCATGACCGGAATGACGCTTGAAGAGACGGGTTTTACAAAGGAGGTTGAGCCGCGAGTGTTTTGCGTGAAAGAGGCGGTTTTCCCGTTTCTGCGCTTTTCCGGAGTGGATACGATTCTCGGTCCCGAAATGAAATCAACGGGCGAGGTTATGGGAATGGACGCCAATATGAAAATGGCTTTTGCCAAATCCCAGATTGCCGCTGGCAACCCGCTTCCGGTTTCGGGAACGGCTTTCATAAGCGTGAGAGACGAAGACAAAACGGACACCACGGTTGGCATAGCGCGCCGCCTTGCCGCGGCGGATTTTGAGGTTGTCGCCACCGCGGGGACGGCGCGATTCCTATCCGGCGCGGGAGTTGAGTGCAAAACGGTCAACAAGGTTCAAGAGGGAAGGCCCAACATTGTTGACCTCCTTAAAAACAACGGGGTTCATCTTGTGGTCAACACCACAACGGACAAAGAGCACGTGCTTCAATCATTTTCCATCAGGCGCACTTCGCTTGTGCACAAGGTTCCGTATTGCACAACCATTGAGGGCGCGCGCGCGGCGGTCGGAGCCATAGAGGAGATTTCGGGCGAAAATCTCACCGTGAGAGCGTTGCAGGATTTTGAGAATTAGGGCGCAATTCTATAAAATCTAAAAACTATTCCAAGCGGGGTTTTATAAAAGATGAGTGACAGAATTCCAATAACGCCTGGCGGCTATGAAAGGCTCAAGGAAGAGCTTGTTCACCTCAAAAATGTTGAGCGCCCCGAAGTTATAAAGCAGATTGAATACGCCCGCTCTCTGGGTGATTTGTCTGAGAACGCCGAGTATGAGTCGGCAAAAGACAAGCAGTCAATGATTGAGGGCAGAATCAAGGACGTTGAGTCTAAAATCGGGCTCGCCGAGGTCATTGACCCCGTTCAGATTAAGAATAAGGACAAGGTTGTTTTCGGCCTCACGGTTACGGTTGAAGACATTGAAACCGGAGAGGCGGAAAAGTATCAGCTTGTCGGTCCCGACGAGACCGATCCTGACAGCGGACTTATTTCCATAACCTCTCCCATAGGCAGAGCTCTTGTAGGCAAGGAACTTGACGATGAAGTCAAAGTAATGGCTCCGGGGGGAATGCGGGAATTAGTGATAACCTCCATAGATTGAGAGGGCGCGCTTCGGTGTTGGCGCGGTGTTTTGCGGCTTGCGCGCTTGTTTTCGCTTTAATAGTTTGCGACTCACGGGCGCAAGAGGAACAACACCCCTCCCATCTTGACGGCATTAACGCTGACAATATTGACTGGAAATCCAAAACCGAAGATTACTGGCACTCGGTTCTTTCGCGAAAACGGTTCAACATATGTAGAAAAGGCGGGACGGAATTTCCGCATACGGGCAAATACAACAGTTTTTACGAAGAGGGGATTTACAAATGTTCAAGTTGCGGTCTTGCGTTGTTTTCTTCCAAACATAAATACAATTCCCACACCGGGTGGCCCAGTTTCTGGCGCTCAATTTCACGCGACGCGGTTGGCTACAAGCCAGACCGCTCGTACGGTATGATGACAACCGAAATTGTCTGCAGCAGATGCGGAGCGCATCTAGGACATGTTTTCAATGACGGACCCGAACCGACCGGAAAACGTTATTGCGTTAATTCCGTGTGCCTTTTTCATGAAAGGCGGAACTTTTGATGCCGCGGAAAAGATTGCAGTTTTTCGCGGTTGTTTTTTTTGTTGCGCTCTGCGACAGGGTTTCAAAAACGGTTATTTCCGAAACTTTGGCTCCGGGCTCCTCAGTTGAGGTGGCGCCGTTTTTTGACATTGTTCATTACAGGAACTCCGGCATAGCGTTCGGGATGTTGAGAGACCTTGAAGGCGCGACCCGCGCCGCGCTTTACGTCGGCGCGCTTCTTGCCGCGTTTGTTTCCGCGTTTCTGTTTTTAAGGCACGGCGACAAAAGGGGAATCTTCATAGGTTTTATTCTTGGCGGAGCAATTGGAAACTCCATTGACAGGTTTGCGTCAGGGTATGTGACTGATTTTCTGGAATTTCACTGGTTTGGAAGCGAAACATTGCGCTGGCCCGCGTTCAACGCCGCGGACATGTTCATAACTGTCGGCACGGCGGCGTTCATGGTAAATTTGCTTGTGAAGAGGCGGCACAATGTTCACGGGAATAGTTGAAGACACGGGAGAGATCAGTCTTGTTCGTACGCAGGGCGAAACCTTGATAGGCGTAAAGCCCTCAAAACTTGACGCGGACTCCATTCAAATCGGTGAAAGCATTGCCGTAAACGGCGTTTGTTTGACGGTTGTTTCAATTGAAAACGGGGCTTTCTTTGTTCAGGCGTCCGATGAAACTTTGTCAAAAACCACACTTGGCGAAGCAGTGCGCGGGGCGGTTGTAAATCTTGAAAGGTCTGTTTCCCCGGACGGGCTGATGGGCGGTCATATCGTAACCGGGCACATAGATGGCGTTGGTGAGATTGAGTCAGCCGCGGAGCGCGGAGAGTCTGTGGAGTTCATTGTTTCACTGCCGCCGGAGTATATGAAATATATTGTTCCCAAGTGCTGCGTCACTCTTAACGGCGTGAGTTTGACGGTCAACGATGCGGACGACAAAGGGTTTTCGGTCAATATAATTCCGCACACGCTTTCCCATACGACTTTTTCTTCTTTGTCAGCGGGAAGCAAAGTGAATTTTGAGTGCGATATTGTCGCGAAATACGTTGAGAGGCTGGTCGGGTTTAGTGGCGAAAAAACCTCCTGAAAAAATCTTTCTTGCCGGCTTTATGGGCGTGGGAAAGACAACTGTTGGCTCCGTTCTGGCACAAAAAATCGGCGCGCAATTTTGCGATTTGGACGCTTTCATAAAAGCCCGCGAGTCCGCAAGCGTGGACGATATAATTTCCCTGCGCGGAGAGTCTGAATTCAGAAATCTGGAGTCCGAAGCGCTTGCCGAAGTGTGCGAAAAATCCGGCTTTGAGGTTGTTGCGACCGGTGGCGGAATTGTACTTTCCGACGGCAACCGCGCCGCTATGAAACAAGCGGGCGTTGTTATATACTTGAAGGCGGATTTTAAAACTCTGATGCACAGAATTTCACAGGATGCTCCGAGACCCCTTTTGAAAGTTCCAAGTCCTGAGGCAAAAGCGGCGGAGATTTTCTCCGGGCGCAAACATCTTTACGAAACCGCATGTTTTACTGTGGAAACGGACGGACTTTCCCCGGACCGGATTGCCGAAAGAGTGGTCGGGATTTTATTTCCCGACGGAGTTTCAAAAAACGGAGAATAGAAAATGAGAATAGCGAATATTATTCTGGTCGGGTTTGTAATTACGGGTTTCAGCTTTGTCGTTTCAAAGGGCTTTTCACCCGAAATCCCGGACTTTTTCATTGGTGGCAAAACACACGCGGAACAAGTCCCGTATGAGTTTGAAAGTCTTCCGTCCGCCGAAGAAAAGCAGTTTGTTTTACCGCCTGAGCGGATTGAAGAAACCGTTCGGAGAAAAACCTCCTTCGGGGACTTTCCGTCTTTCGCCGAGCTTGTTGAGAAGCACAAGCCGTCCGTTGTCAACATAAGCACTTCCACGGTTTCAAAATTCACCATGTCTCCGGGAGGGCCATTCGGCGGACGAGGTGATTTATTTGAAGAGTTTTTCGGCAATTTTTTCGGGCAGAATCCGCAGCGGGAGTTCAGAAACAGGGGGCTTGGCTCGGGTTTTATAGTGGACACTGAAGGGCACATCGTTACCAATAATCATGTTGTGGATAAAGCTGAAGAAATTGAGGTTACGCTTGAAAACGGTTCAAAATACGAGGCGCGCGTGGTCGGCTCGGATCCCAAAACCGACATCGCTCTTCTCAAAATAAATCCCCGCGAAAAACTTGTTCCCGTCCGTTTAGGCAATTCCGAAAAGTTAAGAATAGGGGAGTGGGTGTTCGCCATTGGCAATCCGCTCGGACTTGGTTACACGGTAACGGCGGGAATTGTGAGCGCGAAAGGAAGATCTCTCAACATGGGCGCGTATGACAATTTCATACAGACGGACGCGCCATTGAATCCGGGCAACAGCGGGGGACCTCTGTTCAATCTTGAAGGTCTTGTCATCGCGGTCAACACAGCGGTCGCGTCTCAAGGGCAGGGGATAGGTTTTTCAATTCCGATTGACATGGTCGCGGGAATCGTGAGCCAGTTAAAGAAAAACGGAAAGGTCGTGAGAGGGTGGATAGGCGTTTCAATTCAAAAATTGACCGAAGACCTTGCCGAAAGTCTCGGAGTTGAAAACACGCGCGGAGCGCTTGTGAGCGAGGTTTTTTCAGGCAGCCCCGCCGAGCGTGCCGGAATGAAAGCGGGAGACGTTATAATCCGGTTTCAGGGCGAGGAAGTGAAAGAGTCTTCGGATCTTCCGCGAATTGTCGCCGACCTTAAACCCGGCACAAAAGCCCGCATTTCACTTATCAGAAACGGCAAAAGAAAAAACCTGAACATCAAAATAACAAAGATGGAAACTCCCGAAGATGACCGCGCCGCACGTCCCGCGCAAGAGGAAACAACAGATTCTTCCTCAATTGGAATCAAGGTTGCGGACATTGATCAGGGGCTTGCCCAGCGCTACCGCCTGGACTGGAAAAGCGGAGTGGTTGTGATTCAGGCAAGCCGTGGCGGGAGAGGGTGGAAGTCCGGAATCAGAGAGGGAGATGTAATACTTGAGATTGATGGCGAGCCGCTTAAGTCGGTCAGGGATTATAACAAGGCGATTGACAAAACAAACAAAGGCAACCGCACGCGGATTCTTGTGCGCAGGCGGGGTGGTAATGTTTTCATTTCCCTGGTTCCCGAGAACGGGAAATAGAGCCTATTTCAGTTCGGACAACGCTAACGCGAACCTTTTCGGCACGCGCGCCACTTTGCGTTTCTTATAGTCAAAAAACACAATTCCGGTTCGCACGCGCGCGATTTCTATTTTCCGTTTTTTCTCGGAAATGAGATAGAACATATTCAGACCGTATTTGAGCAAATCCCCGCAGGCAATTTTGATGTTCAGCGTGTCTCCGTAGAAAGACTCGTTCGTGTATGAAAGCTCCGCGTCTGAAAGCACAATTCCCCTGCCGAACACGTCGCCCTCGGTTGCTCCGAGAGATTTGAGAAATCTCACGCGCGCTTCATGGGTTATTGTGAGAAAAGAATCGTGCCCGACATGCATTCCGTGGTTTATGTCGCTTATCCTGACCGGTATGTCGGTTGAAAACTGAAAACGGCGCGGCATTTCTATTTTGCATCTTGGCGACATATTCAAACAATATAAATCCAATGCCCGCGACTGCCAAGCATTTGATTTTCGTCTCTTATTGATAGCATAAATGCTTCCTGGATTTCCGCAGAGGGGTGGTATCAATGAGCAGGGAAGATTTTGAAAAAGACTATGGTAGCAAGCGGGTCAACATTGAACAGAAGAAGTTTTTCTTTGACTTAAGAGAGAACCACAAAGGGAAATACGTTCGTATAACAGAGGTGAGCGGCGGACGTTCATGCATAGTGATTCCTCTCATCGGGGCGTTGTCTTTCAGTGAAGGACTTGCCGATATTATGAAAGAAGCGGCGCTTGTTGGAGGCTGAATTATCCGCCGCCGCGCGCGGGCTTGCCGCCTTTGACGTAAACTTTGACGGACTCTTTTCCCGGAGAGACGTTCAAAATCCCAATACTGATGTTCCTGTATTTTCTTGTCCCGCCGGGCGGGGGCGGGTTTTTGATTTTAAAGGTGTTTGTGGTGAGCACTCTTTTCTTGTTTGAAAGAAAGTCAATAGCTATGGTGATTTCCGCGTAGCGCACCGAACTTCTGTTTTTCAGAACAAGATAATCCACCATTCCGAGCGAGCCCGCGGCTCCGCTTCCCCATTCAAACTTTTTTACCTCAACGTCGTAGCCCGGCACCGGGGTGTTGGAATCCGGTTCGGGATGTGGATCAAGCGCTTTTTTGCGCATAAGCGTTTCCTGTTTTCGTGAAACCGGATACGCGGACTTGATTAGCACAACAATCTCGTCTGTGGCGGGGTGAATAAATCCCGGATTGACTTCCTTGTAGACAGTTTCAGAGCGGGCGTTTGCAATTTTTTCTGTCGGCACTGAGGTTGTCATTATTTTCTCCCCGGCTTTTTTCTGAACAATAACAAACTCCACCTTTCCGTATGGTTCCGGCGCGGGGTTTTTGACCGTTATGCTCTCTATGGTTCCGGTTCCGACTGATTGTCCCGCGGCTCTCCAATCCCACGCCGTTACTTCAAGCGGGTGATCGGGCTTGCCGTCAGACGCGGCGGTCGCGCCCACCACTTCAAGCTCAACCGAGTCAATGTCAAAATTCATGATTCCGAGCCGGACGTCCTTCAAAGTTCTGGTTTCTCCGGCTTTGAGTGTCTTCCTGATTGTGCCGCGCGTACTGCCCGCCGGTTCTCCATACTTCAATGAAAAACGCGCCTTGAGAACAATGGCGGAAAAATCCCTTTCGTCATCGTTTCTCAGGGTTACTTCGGAGAAAATCGCTCTTCTTCCCGCTCCGCCGGCTCTCCATTTGAAACTTTCAACTACTATTTTCGGGGTTTTTTCTTTGTCAAAAATTCCCAGCCGCGACAACTCGGCGGGGCTTTGAGACCACGCAAGGCAGACTGCGAGAAAACACAGCGCGAACAGTTGCCATTTTATTTTCCGGAGTTTGTGAATTGGAAAAGACACTATACAATTAGAGGGACTATATCACAGGGATATAACAAGTTGAACACTTATATTTTGCTCAGTAAACTCACTCCCGAAGGGAGAAAAACGGTCAAGGAAAGGCCCGGTAGAATCAAGGAAGTTGACCGGGAACTTGAGAAGTTTGGCGTCAAAGTTATTGAGCAATATGCCACTCTGGGGCATTACGATTTTGTCAACATAGTTGAAGCGCCGGACAATGAAACTCTGGGGCAGGTTTCAATTGAACTTTGTTCGCGTGGAACTCTTGAGCTTATAACGCTTGTAGCCGTTTCCATTGATTCAATGATAGACACCCTTGCTAAGGCAAAGTCCTCCAAATGACCGGTTCCCGCGCAGGATTTTTTTCATCGCTTTTTGACTCTCTCAAGGAACAATCTTCGGATGTTTACGGGAAAAAGGCGTTTTCCGCTCTGTTTTTTTATGTGATTTTTGCGCTTGTGGCGGTTGTTCTTCCCATTATCGCCATTGTTGGCATCGCAGTTTTTAAATGGTTATCCAACTGATTTTATGAGCCGTATACGCGTACTTGACGATATCTTAATTTCCAAAATATCCGCGGGTGAAGTGATTGAGCGTCCCGCTTCGGTGCTCAAAGAGTTTATTGAAAACTCCCTTGACGCGGGGGCAAAAAGAATCTCCGTTGATTTGGATTCGGGCGGCAAACGGCTTGTGAGAGTTTCCGATGACGGTTGCGGAATGTCGCGCGAAGACGCACTTTTGAGCATTGAGCGCCACGCGACGAGTAAAATCAAAGACGAAAAAGAGCTTGCCTCCGTGGGCACTTTCGGATTCAGGGGAGAGGCGCTTCCATCCATCGCGGGGGTGTCAAGATTTTCCCTCACAACGCGCCCGGCACAAGAGCGGGTGGGAGTCGCGATAGAGGTTGAAGGCGGGAAATTCAAGGGCGCGAAGGACGCGGGCTGCCCGGTTGGAACAACGGTTGAAGCGCGCTCGCTTTTCTTCAATACCCGCCCGCGCCTCAAGTTTCTCAAAACAAACGAAACCGAACTTTCAAGATGTTCCGAAGTTGCGAGGTCTGCGGCGGTGGCGAATCCCGAAGTTGATTTTGAGGTTTTGCACAACGGCAGAAATTTCCTGCGTTTTCCGCGCGCGGATATTCAAAACAGGGTGAAAGCCGTTCTGAAAAATGTTCCCCTGCACGCGGTCGGGGCTTCAAGCACGAACGGAAAAATCAAAATCTCCGGTTTTCTCTGCGCGCCCTCGGACGGATTTTCTTCAATGACGCGCCTTTATTGCTATGTCAACGGCAGATATCTGCGCGACAGGTTTATAAACAGGGTTGTTATGGAATGTTTCGGGCGCGTGTTTGAGGCGAGGCGCTATCCTCAAGGGGCTTTGTTTATTGAAATTCCGCCCGAAGATGTTGATGTGAATGTTCACCCGACAAAACATGAGGTTCGTTTTTTATCTCCGGGAGCGGTCGCGGCGGCAATTCGCTCCGCCGTGCAGGATTTACTTTCACTGGCTCCGTGGATGACCGGGCAAAAACAGCACGCCGGCGCGCCGACCGGAGCGAAGTTCTTTCAGGAAAAACCGGACAACTACCGAAAACATACCGCCGGAGCGGGCACGGACGAAATTCGCAACCCGGCGGGTCGCTCGGCGGGTTTTGATTTTCCATCTTCGCAATCCCCGCCGCGAACGGATGATTTGCCGGCAACTGCGGAGAGTTTTCCCGCCAGCGGAGGAGAGGGATTTTTCTCTTCCCTTAAGGTTCTTGGGCAGGCGGGAGACCTTTACATAGTTTGCGAGAGCGAAAAAGGGCTTGTTGTGATTGACCAGCACGCGGCGCATGAACGTGTCAATTTTGAGCGGTTCAAAAACAGTTACAAAACTGACGGAACCCTGCTTGCGCAGAAACTTCTAATTCCTGAGATTGTTGAGATACGCCCCGAAGAGGCGGTTTTGTTTGGCAGGTTTGAAAGCCAGATGAAAAAACTCGGGCTCAACGCCGAACTTTTCGGCGCCGCCGCGGTGAGGATTGAATCGGTTCCCGCAATTATCTCCGGAGCGAGTGCGAAACAGCTGTTCGTTGACGTTTTGAGCGAACTGGACAAAACGGGGCTTTCCGAACTTCCGGGCGAAATTGACAGAAAAACTGAAGATGTGCTCGCGACAATGGCGTGCCACAGGTCCATACGCGCCGGATATGTGATGGAAAACTCGGAAATAAGGTCGCTTCTTTCAGCGATGGACAAATGCGAAATTCCGCATTTCTGCCCTCACGGGCGTCCGGTTGCCATGGACATGACGTATGGCTCGCTTGAGAAGATGTTTAAGAGGAAGTAATCTCTCGCCGGACGGAGGATAAAATGGTTGTAGAAACAAGCGGTTTTCACAGAGGGCTGAAGATAGAGTTGGACGGTGAGGTGTGGGAGATAATTGAGTATCAACAGCAGAAAATGGCTCAGAGAAGCCCCGTTGTAACGGTGAAAGCGCGCAACATTGTCACCGGAGCGGTGCAGGAAAAGAAGTTCCGTTCAGGCGACAAGTTTGAAACCCCCGATATCAAAAAAAGAACCATGCAGTTTCTGTATTCGGACGGAAACATCTATCATTTTATGGACACGGAAACTTACGACCAGCAGGAGCTTTCCGCCGCTCAGGTGGGAAGCGCGGCGGATTTTATGAGCGAGCACCAGGAGATTCAGGTCAATTTTATCAACGGTAATCCTTACGGAATTGAGTTTCTCAAGCACATTGTTGAACTGAAAGTGACCGAAGCCGACCCGGGCGTTAAAGGCGACACGGCAACAAGCGCGACCAAGCCCGCAACCCTTGAAACCGGAGCAAAGGTTCAGGTTCCGCTGTTTGTCAATCCCGGAGATATGATAAAGGTTGACACAAGAGACGGCAGTTACATTGAAAGGGTCAGATAACGCACGCTAACCGGCGATTTCGCGCAGTTTGCGGATTTGTTTTTCGCTCAGGAAAATGCTTGCGCCCACGGGTAGATTTTTCGGCAGTTTCACCGTTCCGAAGCGAATCCTCATCAACCTGCTGACCGAACATCCGCAGGATTCCCACATCCCCCTCACAAAACGGTTTCTTCCCTCTTTGACCACAATTTTGAACCACTTGTTGCTTTTTTCCTTTGAGGGAATCGGCGAAACTTTTTCAAAATGTCCTTTTTTGCCGTCAAGCAAAACGCCGGAGAGAAGTTTTTCAATCGTTTCCCGCCCGGTGTTGCCGCGCACGCGTGCCATGTATTCCCGCTCAACTCCGCTTGAAGGGTGCGTAAGTTTGTGGGCGAGCGAGCCGTCCGAACAGAAAAGCAGCAGCCCTGTGGTGTTGATGTCCAGCCGTCCGACTGAAACCCACCGGGATTTTTCAAGCGGCGGCAAATCCTCAAAAACGGTGGGGCGGTTTTGCGGGTCTTTCATGCTCACTATTTTGCCAACCGGTTTGTTATAGGCGATTATGCGCCCGGGCGAGTCATCTGTGTTGCAGTCAATCCTTTTCCCATCAACCGTGATTTTGTCTTGTGGCTCCGCCTTGTCGCCCAGTTTGCAAACACTGCCGTTGACGGCGACCGCGCCTGATTTTATCAACTCCTCCACGCGCCTCCGCGAACCGGCTCCGGCGGCGGCGAGCAGTTTTTGTACCCTTTCCGCCATCAGAATTTACGTATGATTTCGTAAAGAGTGTTTCTCTGAGCGGGCTCAAATCCGGCGCTTTTTATCATGCCGACAATTTCCTCCGCGCTCGCTTTGGTCTTGTTCTCCGCACACCGCAGAACATTTTCCTCATAAAGAGTGCCTCCGAGGTCGTCCGCGCCGAATCTCATTGACGCGGAACCGATTTTGAACCCCTGTGTGAACCATGACCCTTGAATGAACCTGAAATTGTCAAGAAAAATCCGGCACACCGCCAGCACGCGCAAGTATCGCTCGCCGCCGGTTTCCTCCGGAATTTTGCGCTCAAGAAAAGTGTTTGTCGGCTTGAAAATCCACGGAATAAAAGCAAGAAATCCGCCCGTTTCGTCTTGCAAAGACCGAATTCTTTCAAGATGTTCAACAATGTCTTCATTTTCCTCAACGTGTCCGAACATCATTGTTGCGGTGGTTTTAAAACCTATTTCGTGCGATTCACGAACAATTTCTATCCACCTGTCCGCGTCTATTTTGAGCGGGCTGATTTTTTTTCTAACACCGTTGGAAAGAATTTCCGCGCCGCCGCCGGGGATTGTGCGCAGTCCCGCGTTCCAGAGTTTTTGCAGAACCTCCCGCGAATTCAACCCCTCGTATTTCGCGATTGCCGCAACTTCGGGCGCCGAAAAGGCGTGAAGATGGAGTTCGGGAATCTCTTCACGCGCGCGCCTCACAATTTCAATGTAGTAGTCCAAACTGATTTCGGGGTTGTGGCCGCCTTGAAGCAGAACGGTTGTCGCCCCGTTGTGATACGAGGTTTTCATCATTTCAAGCAGTTTGTCCGCCTCAAGTGTGTAGGCGTCAGCCGCGCCGGGTGGTCTCCAAAACGCGCAGAACAGACATTCGGTGTCGCACACGTTTGTGTAGTTCGGGTTTGTGTCGCGCACAAAAGTTACGGTCTTTCCGGGGTTGTTTCTCTGCCTGCGGAAAGACGCGAGTCCTCCCAGTTGCGGAAGGGTGGCTTTTTCAAGAAGGGCAAGCGCGTCCGCACGGTCAATTCTTTCGCCGCTCATTACCTTGTCGCATATTTCCCGCACGGTCATGGCAAACAGTCTAACTTGCGCCGCCGCCGCGTTCCAGAGTCCAACCGTGTTTTTGCCGCCGTTGTATGCGGATTATGTTATGATTTGTTTCCGCGCCGGGCGTATGAGGAAAAGCCGATTTTGAGTCGCGTAAAAAAAACTTTCAAGATAGTAAACACGCTGGGTCTGCACGCCAGAGCCGCGGCGGGTTTTGTAAAACTTTCAAACCGTTTTTCTTCGGACGTGAAGATAATCAAAGGCGACTATGAAGTGAACGGCAAGAGTATTCTCGGAATTCTTTCCCTTGCCGCCGCCAGAGGCACGGACATTGATATTGAAGTGTCAGGAGATGACGCGCGGGACGCGGCGGAGGAAATCGCCAGATTTGTTGAAAACGGATTCGGAGAGGGAGCTCACACGGAAAATTGAAAATCACAAACGTAAATTCCGCCAATATAAAAAAACAGACTGACGCGGCGCGCAGAAACGCGTCCAATTTTGATTCCAAAACAGTTGCGAATGTTTCGGCGATTGTTGAGCGTGTGCGCAAGGGAGGCGATTCCGCGCTTTTTTCTCTCACAAAAAAGTTTGACGGCGCGAGCATTTCCGCGAAAACGGTTGAGGTTTCGCACTCCGAAGCGGTTGCCGCGGTGAAAAAGGTAAGCAAATCGGTCATCAGGGATTTGAAACTCGCCCGCTCGCGCATTGAGCGTTACCAGAAACAGAAATTGCCGCGCCCGGGCGCGATGAAAGACGCGCTCGGAAATCGGCTGGGCTGGATTACGCGCCCGCTTGAAAGAGTCGGCATCTATATTCCGGGCGGCAAAGCCGCGTATCCCTCAACCGTTCTGATGACGGCGGTTCCGGCGAAGGTCGCGGGAGTGAGCGAAATAGTTATGGCAACTCCATGCCCAGGAGGTGAACTCAATCCCGAAGCGATAGCCGCGGCTCAGATAGCCGGCGTTGACCGGATTTTCAAAATCGGCGGCGCGCAGGCGGTTGCCGCGCTCGCGTTCGGAACGCGTTCGGTTCCACGTGTGGACAAAATTGCCGGTCCCGGAAACATCTATGTGACAATCGCCAAAAAACTGGTTTACGGCGAGGTTGATATAGACATGATGGCGGGCCCGAGTGAGGTTTTCATAATTGCGGACGGCTCATGCCCGCCCGAATGGGTCGCGTCCGATTTGCTTGCTCAGTCCGAGCACGATGAAATGGCGGTTCCCGTTCTCGCCGCCACCTCGCGCGCGTATGCCGTAAAGGTTAAAAAAGCGCTTCTTGAAATGGCGCAGGGGATTGAAAGAAAAAAGATAGCGGGCGCCTCAATCCGCAACAACGGAAAAATCTTTGTGGTCTCAACTCTGCGGCAGGCGGTTGCGCTCGCCAACGCGATGGGACCGGAGCATTTGCAGATTTGCGTGAAAAATCCGCGCGCGTTACTGCCTCTTGTCCGGCACGCCGGGGCGATTTTTCTCGGAAGTCTTTCCACCGAAGCGTTTGGAGATTATATCTGCGGCTCAAGCCACGTTCTGCCGACCGGAGGCGCGAGGTTTTCGTCCCCGCTTTCCGCGGCGGATTTTGTTAAGACTCCGAGTGTTGCCGAAATGTCCGCGCGCGGGTTTGAAAAACTTTCCGGCGCGGTCGTCAATCTTGCGCGCGCCGAAGGGCTTACCGCTCACGCCCTCTCCGTAACTACGCGAACCGCGACAACCCGCAAGAGGACCAAAAAGTAAGAGGAATTCCGATGGCGGGTATTGAAAAGCTTCTGCACAGGGTTTCCCCTTCGGTTCGCGCTTTATCCGCTTATGATTCCTCCCGTCCGCGGCGCAGAATCAAACTTGACGGCAACGAAAGCCCGTTTTCTCTTTCCGGCGAATTGCGCTCGGAAATCGCGCGAGTCGCGGAAAATCTTCCCTTAAACCGCTATCCCGACCCCAACTGCGAGTGGCTAAAAAAAGCCGTGTCCGAACGGACGGGAACGGACTCAAGCGGCATAGTGTTCGGCAACGGCTCGGACGAATTGATACAAATCCTCATAGCGGCTTTTTGCGGTGAATCGGAAACCGTGCTTGTTCCCGCGCCCACTTTTTCAATGTACGCGCTCACGGCGCAAGTGCTCGGCAAAAAGGTTGTGAAGGAAAACCTCACGCCGGATTTTGACATCAATCCCGAAGCGATGCTTGCCGCGATGAACGCTCATAATCCCGACATTGTTTTTCTCGCCTCGCCCAACAGTCCCACGGGCAATCTGCTGTCGCCCGGCAAGGTTGAAGCCGTTATCGCGGGCGCGCCGGGAATTGTGGTTGTGGACGAAGCGTATTTCAGTTTTTGCGGCAAAACACATGTTGCGCTTATGAAAAAGTATGAAAATCTCGCCGTTATGCGGACTTTTTCAAAAATCGGTTTCGCCGCGCTCCGTCTGGGCGCGCTCTTTATGAATCCCGAACTCGCCGCGCAAGCGGAGAAAGTTCGCCTTCCCTACAACATCAATTCCTTCACGCAAGCCGCCGCGCGCGTCTTTTTTGAAAACCCGGGCGTTTTTGAAGAAAACATCAACATCATCAAGTCCGAGCGCGAAAAGATGTTTCAAACTCTCGGTTCCATTGACGCAATAAAAGTGTTTCCGAGCGCCGCCAATTTTTTCCTCATTCAATTTAACGGCGCAAAAACCGCGGGCGAAGTTCACCGCGCGCTGATTGAAAAAGATATTCTTACGCGCAATTTTCCGGACACCGATATGGCGGACTGCCTCAGGGTTACAATCGGTCTTCCGGAGGAAAACAGAGAGTTTGAAGAAAGTTTGCGCGCGATTATTTCCGGGCTTTAATCAGTTTTACCGCGCCGAAAGAGATAAGTCCGAGCGCGATAACTTGCGCGACCGACAGCCCCGGCACTGGGCTCGGAGTGGTTGTCCGCACAAATTCAACCGCGAACCGCTCAAGTCCCGCGAGCATGAGATAGAGCGCGAACAGCGAGCCGTTTACGGTGATTTTCAGCCGCAGTTTCCAAAGCGCGGCGAACACCGCCGTCATTGCCGCCGTTTCATAGATTTGAGTGGGGTGAACCGTGAAATCAACCGGCGGCAGACCGTTCGGGAAAGCCATTGCCCACGGCAATGAAGACGCGGTTCCATAGTCATCTCCAACCAGCAGGCAGCCGATTCGCCCGATTGCGTAAGCAAGCGCGAGACCCGGAGCGGCGGCGTCAAGCATCTTCCAAATGCCGATTCCTTTTACGCGCGCGACCGCTATTCCCGCCGCGAGACCGCCGAAAAAACCGCCGTAGAAAGTAAATCCGTGTCCCGAAAAAATGGGCGCGTCAGGGTTTTGCGCCATGAAAAACAGTTTAGCCCCAAGGAGTGAACACACGACAATCCACAAAAGCAGGTCTTGCGCGATATTCGGGTTGATGTTTTTCCGCTTTAATTCGCGTTCGGTAAGCAGATAAGCGGTGAGAAACGCGAGCGCGACCATAACGCCGAATGACCCCACAGACACGTTGCCGACAGTGAGCAGTTCGGGATACATCAGTCGTTTTCCGCTGAAATATTTTCACCGGCGGCTTTTTCCGCCGCCGAGTTGCTTTTTGCGAGCAGAAACAGGGACGCGCAAAAACAGACACACAGCGCGATATTGAGATAGAAGATTTGGAAAAGCGTCATTTGCCATCAATTTATATTCTTCTCCGCCGGTTTCAACTAACCCTTTGGCACAGGTTTTCGCGCCCCGGAAGTTTTGCAACAGCCCGTGCCTGAATGTAAACTTTCTTTCCATGTTGAGTTCACCGGTTCTTGTGTTGAACAAAAACTATCTGCCCGTGTCCGTTACCAGTTTGAGACGGGCGTTCATAATGCTCTACTGCGGCGAGGCAAAAGCCGTTTCGCAGACCTATGAGACTTTTGATTTTGAGAGTTGGGCGCAGGTGTCCACCGCGGCGGACGGCGGTTTGGACGGTGAATACATCAGAACCGTTACAAAAATCATCAAAGCGCCCAGAGTCATACTTCTTCTCCGCTACGGCGGATTTCACAGAAAGCGTCCCAAATTCAACCGCCTGAACATATTCCGCAGGGACGATGGGAAATGCCAATACTGCGGGCGTGAGTTTCCGAAAAAGGATTTGACGATAGACCACGTAGTTCCGCGTTCGCTCGGCGGCACAAGCAGGTGGGACAATGTTGTGTGCTCATGCGGCACGTGCAACCGCAAAAAAGGTGGGAGAACGCCGGAGCAGGCGAGGATGAAACTTCTGACTCTGCCCGTTGAACCCCAGTGGGGACCTTTCACCGACATTTACGCGCGCGCCGTGCGCTACAAGGAATGGGAGCCGTTTGTAAGCTTCGTTGATGCGTCGTATTGGAACGTTGAACTTGAGGGCTGAGGCAAACACCGTCCGGCTTTTTATCTTTTGAACTTCAACGATTTTCGCAAACACCGCTCAAAGGTTCCCGAAGGCCAAATCTTCTGCCGGACTGCTGGAAGCGGACCGCCTCTGCTGCTTCTGCACGGCTATCCCCAAACAGGTTTGATGTGGCATAAAATCGCACCCGAACTGACGCGTGATTTCACCGTTGTTGTTCCGGACCTCAGAGGATACGGCGCGAGTATGGCTCCGCCTTCCGAGCCCGACCACTCTTCATACTCCAAACGCGCAATGGCGGGCGACGTGGTTCGGCTGATGGACGAACTGGGTTTCGAGAAATTCTTCATCGCGGGGCACGACAGGGGCGGAAGGGTTGCCCACCGTCTCGCCAGAGACCACCGCGACAGAGTTTCCGCGCTTGCGGTTCTTGATATATGCCCGACCCTTGATATGTATGAGGCGGCGGATATGGATTTCGCGCTCGCTTATTTTCACTGGTTCTTTTTGACTCAAAGTCCCGATATTCCCGAACGGATGATAGCATCCGACCCGGAAGCGTGGATGGATATGTGTCTTCAAAACTGGTCCGGCGGACATGATTTCGGCGCGGCAAAAGATGAATATCTGAAATTTTTCGGCGACCCGGAACGCATACGCGCCTCATGCGAAGATTACAGAGCATCCGCCACAATTGATTTGGAGCATGACAGAGCCGACAGGGACGAACCGATTGATATTCCTCTGCATATTCTGTGGGGCGAACGCGGAGTTGTGGGGCGTATGTTTGAGCCGTTAAAGGTGTGGCAACCCTACACAACCGCCGCCGTTACAGGACGTGCGATGCCGTGCGGGCATTTTATTCCCGAAGAAGACTCGGAAGGGACTGTTGAGGAGTTGAAGGGGTTTTTTTGGGGTGTTTCACACTTAGTTTGAAGCACTCACGGCGAGGTTCGCGTCAACATTGAGACCGGCAGTTTTCAATTCCTTGATAAGGTTCAATTTCCACACTCCTTCTTTGTCTAGTGTTATGTAGACAACCCCACTATAATCGGACGGTATTTTTACACCTTTCTCAACCAACGCACAAACTCTATTCCTGCCGAGTTTTCCCATGAAAAATCCGAGTTCTAAAATCGCATTTTGCCTTGCACGAGGTTGGGGTTCGTTTTCTTCTTCTTTTAGTGCTCCCACATCATCACCGGTAAGTAATACTACAGCAAACCCGGTCTGTTCTGCATGATTTTCAAACTTCTCTATGATTGTTTGACCTTGATTTGGCTGTTCGTGCAGTATTACGGGATTCAATTTCAGTGTTGTTAGAAATCGTGCTACTTCCTGTTTGATTTCATTGTTTCTGCCGTGAACTATAAATACCTCATTTGTGTTTTTTGGCTTTTCTGGTTCAATACGAGGAATTGTCTCTTTTTCATCATCTTCCCAGTAATTCTTAATTTCATCAATCATTGATTGAATATGACTTTCTGCTCGGTCTAATGAGTCTGAATAACTTTTTTCGTATTTGCGTTGATTTTCATAACGGTCTTGTTCCATGTAACTAACTCGTGGGAACATATAGTTCCTAAAAGTCCTTATATGTTCATTTTGATTCTCAAATATTTTTGATATGGCAGTTGCTGTGTCAAATTCCCATTTTTTAAATTCTGATGATTCGTAATTTTCTACTGTTTTTTCACGTAGTGCGGGTATGGCACTCAGTGCCTTCTGCAAAATCTCTATGGATTTGGATTTTGATAGTTTCTTCATTATTTTACTTCGCTCCCACAATCTCAACCACTTTCAAACCCTCAATTTCTCTGCCATCCACAATTTTAACCGCAATTCTGCTGTTTTTGCCAAGATAACAAATATTCTTCCCCCGTTTGACACTCTCCATTGATAGACAGAACGAATCAAGCTGCTTCTTTAACTTCACTCCATTTTAACGGTTTGTTACAGAGCACATGCTTGACTGTCTTTTGACCATAAGGAGAGCTAATTTGAATTTTTATCAGTTGTTTTCTCTCCTGATTCTTGAGACTTTTTGACACAAGTACCGGATAGCATATGAATGTTCCAAGATCTTCTTTGAAAGAATTAATGCCTCCTTCCAACTGTTCTTTTACTTTTGTAAAATCAAGATTTGTACTTTTGAACTCAACAGGCAAAAAGAATGTAGTGCCTGCTTCGTCAGCAACAATTCCATAATCACACCTTCTTCCCGGCTTAATTGATGGGAGACGGGAGTCAATATCAATAATAATTCTCTCTTTGGGGAAACCGTCTAACTTCATTTCACAATTCTTCACTTTACATTGTGGACACAAATCTTGAGGAAATTGTGATGCCAATGATTTCGAATAAATAACAGATGTCATTTTTCATTCAGTGTTCTTTCGAGGATTTCCGCAGTTTCGTTGTATAAATCTGAAGAAACCCTTTCATGATCTTTCGGGGATAATCCACTTTCTTGGTCAAAAGCCAACCTTTGGACGATAGTCCCCTTTTCATTTTTGTCGCCAAAACTGTAGGCAGCAATTTCCTGTTCAAAGAGCGCGGTTCTGTTATTACGTTCGGACTCACCAATTTGTGACAATCGGACATGGTTAGAAATTTGTTCCAGAAAATAATCGTTATGAGTTGTTACTAGTACTTTCACACCGACTCTTATTAATTGAACAATAGTACTTGCGATTTCTCTCTGGGCTGCTGGGTGGAGGTGGGATTCCGGCTCCTCTATTATTAACAGGTTGCCTTTGTCTATTGTGTGCTTAATGAAGAGAACAATGGCGGCAAGTTCGGAGACCATTGACGAAGAACGTACTAAAGGGACTTCAAGACCACTTTGCTTGTAAAAAAACTGCGGGTACTGATTTGCTCCAGATTTTTCAACCTTAATAGAACCGTGCAGTATATTTTCTTCCATTTTTGCCGCCACACTTGCTATATTTTGATTAAGTGGGTTGCTTGTGTCCATCAGAATAATTTCATATAAGAAATCAGAAAGTATGCCAGTAAGTGTAGGAACCGAAACTGGTTCTAATCCTGCTAAGGTAGCGCGTTTTAAAAGTGCTCCCACTATTGCTTGATGGCTTTGCATAATTCCTGTTCTTGCGGCTGGTAGATAGTAAGGTTCTATTTCGTTAGAGTGGTCATCAATCAACCTATGAATGCTATAGATGAATTCTCTTGCTATTACTTCAACGGGGAATTGATCACCCAAGAGTCCTGAGAGTCCTGAGAATTTTGAGAGTTTTGGACTTTTTTGTTGGGAAGATGGCGTGTTTATTTCTATGTCAGGATTTTTACTTAAAGATCCTATTTTGAAAGTCTTTTTCGTATCTTGGTAACTGAGACTGAACTCATCACTAATGAGAGGGTCTTTTCCGGTTGAAGTTCCAACACAACGAGAAATTTCGTCATGGAAGGATTGGGCAATTTGTTGCGACACTTCTGTTTTTACCCAGTTTTGTAAATTTTCAGGCAAACCAAGAAAACTGAAGTTTTCCATGTCTTTTCCTGATAATTTTTTTAAGAATTCAACTAGTTCGTTTGCAGGTTTTTTATCAGAAATGTCAAAAAGATTCATTCTTCTCCTGAATATTCTTTCAGAGAAAACTGGAGTGACATTTCCAAGGCGTGAGGACCGAAGCAAAGCGTAAATAAGAATCGCAAGGTATGATTTCCCAGTATTGCTGGGTCCCACGAAAACAGTCAACGGACACAGTTCAATATCCTTTGCTTCCGCAATAGGTCCGTAGTTTTCAACGGAAATTTTTATGTTCTTTGTAGCCACCACTTCTCACCTTGTGACTCCTACTATATCCTCCACTTTCAAACTCTCAACTTCTCTGTTTACCCAAATTGTTTGACACTCCGCCCCTTTCTATGTCATAATTCCCCTCTTACGCGGAGCAATCCCAATGCAAGCGGTAATAAGAACAGGAAACAGGCAATATCTCGTTAAGTCGGGCGATGTTGTTGAAATTGAAAAAATCGCGGGAAACCCCGGCGATCCGGTCGGTTTTGACGATATTTTGATGGTGTCTGACGGCGAAGGGGACGCGAAAGTCGGTTCTCCGGTTGTTAAGGGCGCGGAAGTGAAGGGCGAGATAGTCAATCAGAAAAGAGGACAGAAAATCATTGTCTTCAAATTCAAAAGACGCAAAAAATACAGACGCAAAGCCGGGCACCGGCAGCAATACACATCGGTTCGTATAACCAATATCAGAATGTAGGCGGTAGCGCATTATGTCCACAAAGAAAGGCGGCGGAAGTTCAAAAAACGGAAGAGATTCGGCGGGCAGGCGGCTCGGCGTCAAGAAGTTTGGCGGAGAGGTCGTTAAAGCCGGAAACATAATTGTCAGGCAGAGAGGGACTTTGTTCCATGCGGGCGACAACGTCGGCACGGGGCGCGACTGGACGCTTTTCGCGCTCAGCGACGGAGTTGTGAAGTTCCGCAAAGGCAAAAGGAAAACCGTTTCGGTTGTTCCCGCTCAGTAATTCCCGTTTTCCCTGCTGACCGGCTCCGTGCCGTTTGTTAAACTACCTTTCATCCGCGACAAGCGGGACAACCTTATGACCGGAAACGAAATCAGGGAAACCTTCCTTTCATACTTTGAAGACAAAGGGCACAAGCGCGCGCGCAGTTCGCCGCTTATTCCCGCTCAAGATCCCACGCTTCTTTTCACGAACGCCGGAATGGTGCAGTTCAAAAATGTTTTCCTCGGTCTTGAACAATATCCCTCCCCGAGGGCGGTTTCATCGCAAAAATGCATGCGCGCGGGCGGCAAGCACAATGATTTGGACAATGTCGGATACACGGCGCGCCATCACACGTTTTTTGAAATGCTCGGCAATTTTTCCTTTGGCGACTACTTCAAACCCGATGCCGTGCGATTCGCGTGGGATTTGATGACGGAAGTTTTCAAACTTCCCAAAGACAAACTCTGGGTTACCGTCTATAAGGACGATGACGAAGCGGCGGATATCTGGAGCAAAGAGGCGGTGGGGCTGGACGGGTCGCGAATTCTGCGCATGGGAGAGGAAAGCAACTTCTGGTCAATGGGAGACGTGGGTCCGTGCGGGCCGTGTTCGGAAATTCTCATAGACCAGGGTGCGAAAGCCGGATGCGGAAAGAAAACCTGCGCTCCGGGCTGTGATTGCGACCGCTATCTTGAGCTGTGGAACCTTGTTTTTATGCAGTATGAAAAAGACGAAAGCGGCAAAATGACTCCGCTTCCGCGCCCCAGCATAGACACCGGAATGGGGCTTGAGCGTATGGCGGCGGTCATACAGGGCGCGCCGAGCAACTACGAAACCGACCTGCTGATGCCCGTGATTTCAAGTGTTGAAGAGTTGTCGGAAATAAAATACAAAAACGGCAAAGGTGCGTCCGACAGCGGAATGAGGGTTGTTGCCGACCACGCGCGCGCGGCGTGCTTTCTTGTTTGTGACGGCGTGTTTCCGTCGAATGAGGGAAGGGGCTATGTGCTCAGAAGGATTATCAGAAGAGCGGTTCGGCACGGCAAAAATCTCGGAATGAGCGATCCGTTTCTGTTCAAAACCCTCGGTGCGGTTTCGGCGGCGATGGGCGACGCCTATCCCGAACTTTCCGAAAAAGCTGACTACACGGCGCAGGTGGTGCGCAGTGAGGAAGAGAGGTTTTTTGAGACCGTTGACAGAGGGCTTGAAATTCTTGAGAGCGAGGTAAGGAAGCTCAAAAAAGGCGGCAAACTTTCGGGCGCGGCGGCTTTCAGACTTTATGACACATACGGATTTCCGCTTGATTTGACGCAGGACGTTTTGCGCGAGCGCGGAATCGGCGTTGACGAAAAAGGTTTTGAAAAGGAAATGGGCAAACAGAAAGAGCAGTCTCGCAAGTCATGGAAAGGAGACGCGGATAAAAACTCATCCGCCACGGCGGACTATTCCGCGCTGGCGTCCGAAGGATTTTCCACCGATTTTACGGGCTACGGAGCGACTGAGGGTGAAGGGAAAATTGTTTCCGTAAGTGAGCCGGACGAAAGGGGCGAAGTGGAAATTGTTACGGACTCAACGCCCTTTTACGCCAGTTCCGGCGGGCAGATTGGAGACACTGGCACGATAGCCGGAAGCGGTTTTTCAGCAAAGGTTGTTGACACCGCAAAACCGGTCGGCGGCGTTATATGTCACCGCGCCGTGATTGAGAACGGCGGCGCGACCGCCGGAGACCTTGTAACTCTTTCGGTTGATAAAGACCTGCGGCGCGGTTCCTGCGCCCACCATACCGCCACGCATATTCTGCACTCGGTTTTGCGCGACACGCTCGGCACGCATGTTTCTCAAGCCGGGTCTCTTGTGGCTCCCGACCGGTTGCGTTTTGATTTTACGCACCATTCGCGCGTAAGCGCGGACGAGCTTGAGGAGATTGAGACCGCCGTAAATGAGCGCATAGGGTGCGCCAATGAAGTTGTTACGCAGACAGATGTTCCGTATGACGAAGCGCTTAAAAGCGGGGCGATGGCGATTTTTGAGGAGAAATACGGCGACAGCGTGAGAGTGGTTTCAATCGGTGATTACAGCATTGAACTTTGCGGCGGAACGCATCTTGAAAACTCCGCGGCGGCGGGAATGTTCAAGATTGTTTCGCAGTCCGCTTCAAGCGCTGGAGTGCGGAGAATAGAAGCGGTTTGCGCGAGCGCCGCGCTCAAAAGAGCCGTTGAAAACGAAAAAACAATCGCGCGAACGGCAAAGATTCTGGGGGCGGGCTCGGAGGAAATAACCGCGAGGGTTGAGAAACTTCTCAAAAGCAACGAGGATCTTCAAAAGCAGGTGGGAGATGCAAGAAAGAGCGCTTTTTCGGGCGGAATGGACGAAGCGCTTTCCGCCGCCGAAGACATCAACGGCGTGCGTTTTGTGTCTCTTGAGGTTCCGGACGCGAGCGCGCAGGAGTTAAGGGAGATGTGGGATAAAATCCGCGCAAAAATTAAAAGCGGAACCGCGGTGCTCTGCGGAGAGCGGGGCGGAAAGGCGTTTGTTCTTGTCGGTGTTACGAAAGACCTCGCGGGCAAGATTCACGCGGGCAACATAGTAAAGGAAATCGCCCCGCTGATTGGCGGAAAAGGCGGCGGCAAGCCAGAACTTGCGCAAGCGGGCGGGGGAACACCCGAAGGCGCGGGCAAAGCGATTG